>JAJDBZ010000161.1 GCA_029261095.1 Candidatus Omnitrophota bacterium
GGGATTAGAGGGCTCCTGTGTCCTATGTTGGGGGGCAACTGAAGTCGTTTGTGGGAATTGTTGGTCCTGGAATAAATGGTGACATTTCTCGGATTCCTGCCATAATAAGCAGAGAAGGATTTCAACCTGGAGATTATGAATCATGACTCTATTAGGACACGTTGAAGGGGGCCGAGTGGTTTTACTGGAGAATATTGATCTACCAGATGGTACCCCAGTACGTGTTGTTATCGATTCACCCGACAATCCCAAAAAGGCGTACGGCAATGAAAAAGTGACCTTGCAGGACGTGGTTGGGATTCTCCCAAAGGATCTCGAAGAATCACGGAGGTATTACCATGAGGCGATAGGACAAAAACACAAGTGAATGTTTTTGTCGATCTCAATGTCATTCTGGATATCCTTCAGAAACGAGACCCGCATTTTGTTGATTCATACCAAGCACTCGAGATTCTAGAACAAGAAGGGTACCCTGATTTTGAGGATGGGATTGTGGCGGAGGAGGCTCATTTAGAATCCTGCGAGGTGATTCTGACAAGAAACAGTCAGGACTTTTCTTCAAGTTTAGTTCCTGCGATTACTCCGACAGAGTTCTTGACGCGATTCTTCAATCGATAATTCTTTTCGGTAAATGTCCCAGTTTAATCCATGATTCATCGAAGGTGCCAGTCCGCTCTTTGGATCTGTCCCATCTGGTTTAATGACCGTTTCTCTTCGATACTCGTCCTATGTACCACAGGGTGTACTTTGCCAACTTATGGAATCGAATGACTCCTGTGGGTCGCAAGACCTTTCAGTGGGATCTCGTGCGCGGGGTTTGCGATGGGGCGGGTAATACACTTCACACCACTTTTGCGCTCTTGATCGCCATCGAGTTTTTCAAATCTTCGGATCAACTCAAAGCGATGATCGCTTCGGGAACCTCGGTGGGAATGGGGGTGTCTTTTCTTTACGCAACCTACTCGCATTGCCTGATCGGTCGTCGAAACATCGAAGCGGCGCTTCCCGTGTTCATTTCCGCGTTCTGTTTTTTTGGTGCCAGTTCGGCGCGTGACGAAGTCTCTTTCGCGGTCCTCGCATTTCTTGGCAATCTCTTTTTCATGGTCCGATTCCCATTAATGACGGCGATATACCGAGAGAATTATCTTCGTGAGAATCGTGGCCAGGCTTTTGGGTTCGGTGTCCTTGTTGCATCGATAGGAAGTATCTTAGTGGTGCGATTGGGTGGGCTTTATCTCGATGGCGGGATGGAGAGGTTCCGTCTCCTTTTCCTTGTGATTTCCGCGATTGTCTTTTGCAGTGGTCTTGCGATCGTTCGTATCCCTTCGAAAAAGACTCCAAGGAAATCCTTCCCAAATCCGTTTTCTTATTTCACCATTCTGGGGAAGGATAAGGCTTTTTGCTATGTCCTTTTTGTTTGGTTCTTTTTCGGTGTGGCCAACTTAATGATGATCCCCCAACGTCTGGAGTACATCACCCAAGACCGGTACGGACACTCCCTCTCTCCAGGAATGGTGGCGCTGATCGCGGGGGCGATTCCGGAACTGGTAAAAATCCTTTTGGTCATCCCGATGGGGTGGTTGTTCGATCGAATGAATTTCATCGTTCTTCGAATTGTCATCAACGTGTTCTTCGGGTTGTATATGGTTGTCTATTTCAACGCCACTACGGTCCCAATGCTGGCCTTCGGATCGTTTCTGCTGGGTATCGCATTCGCCGGCGGAACGATTTCCTGGAATCTTTGGGTGACCAAGTTTGCCATTCCATCCGAAACTGCGAAATATATGGCCATGCACACCTTCTTTAATGGTATTCGTGGTGTGTTGGCACCCATAGCCGGGTATCTGATCGCCTCCTCCCAATCGATCCCGATGGCGAGCAACTATGCCTGTGCGTTAACGGTCATTTCCTGTCTCATGCTGGCGCCCTTGATCCCGAAAGGGGCCCCTTTCGACCGGAAGAACGGCGACGCTCCTGCCGAATCCAGTTAGGGGATTCAAGTCAAATTATACCCCCTCATTTTTGTGGTTGATTTGCTCCGGTTTCTGTCACATCCTAAGCCCCTGTCAGTTGAACTTGTGGGTTCATTTCTATTCATGTGGAGTTAAAAAATGTGGAGATCGCCCTTCCGCCGTATTCTTGGATTCTCTTTCGTATTAACCGCCTCATGGGCAACCGCCGCTTCCGCTCAAGACGCGGCCTCTGAAATCAGTTCAAGCGACACCGCTTGGATGCTGGCTTCGGCCGCACTCGTCCTTTTCATGACTCCGGGACTGGCCCTTTTTTATGGGGGTCTGGTCCGGTCGAAAAATGTTCTTTCGACGATGATGCACAGTTTCGGAGCGATGGCTGTTATCCCCATCGTATGGTTTCTCTGGGGATACACGCTGGCATTTGGTGGCGATGTGTGGAGTGTGATCGGCAACTTGGATCACCTCTTCATGAGGGGGGTTTCCTGGGAGGAACCCGCAGAGGGACTGGCCATATCGCAACTCCTGTTCGCCACCTATCAGGGAATGTTCGCAATCATCACTCCGGCCTTGATTGCCGGGGCTTTCGCGGAGCGGATGAAATTCAGCGCCTACATGTTGTTCATCGTGCTCTGGTCCACATTGGTGTACAGCCCGGTTTGTCATTGGGTTTGGGGTGGTGGATGGTTGGGCGGTTTGGAAGTCCATGATTTCGCCGGGGGGACCGTGGTCCATATCAGTTCGGGGATTGCGGCACTGGCGGCCGCGATTGTCATCGGGAAGCGTCAGGGGTATCCCAAATCCCCCATGATGCCTCACAACCTCCCCTGGTGCGCGCTTGGAGCGGGCATCCTCTGGTTCGGTTGGTTCGGATTCAATGGAGGAAGCGCCCTGGGATCGAACGGGATCGCTGTCCTTGCCTTTACCACAACGAATTTGGCGGCCGCAACTGCTGCCTCGACATGGGTTTTAGTTGAGTGGTTCTTCAGAGGAAGGCCCACCATGGTCGGCCTCGCCACAGGAGCGGTGGCCGGTTTGGTGGGCATCACACCCGCTGCGGGGTTTGTGACCCCGGGAGGGGCCATCGTGATCGGCGCGGTCACCAGCGCCGTCTGTTACTGGTTCGTGTCCAAAAAGGAATCGTTCGGTTATGACGATTCCCTCGATGCTTTCGGGGTCCATGGAGTCGGAGGCACTGTCGGCGCCATCCTTACCGGGGTGCTGTGTGCGCAAACTCTGGGGCTGAGCGGATTCGCCGATGGCGAAGTCTCGCGGGGAACCCTGGTAGGTCTGCAGGTTCTCGGGGCGGCGGCGACGATCATTTACTCGTTTGTGGTGAGTCTGATTCTCCTGAAGATCATCGATGCAGTGATCGGGTTGAAAGTTGATCCAGACACCGAGGTGGCCGGTTTGGATGTGAACATTCATGGAGAAAGCGGTTACTCAATCTAAACTGCTGAAATTAAGAGCGGAAAGGGTTTCTCGAACCCGATTTTACTAACGAGAATTTTTACTGAACCTAAGCGAAGGAGCTTACAGGCATGAAACTGATTACCGCTGTGATACGCCCAAGTCGGCTGGAGGAAGTTCGTAAAGCATTGGAGGAGTTGGGCGTTCATGGCCTGACTGTTACCGAGGTGCGCGGGCACGGACGGCAGAAAGGTCATACCGAGGTCTTTCGGGGCAAGGAGTATGTGGTCGATCTGCTCCCGAAGATTCGTCTCGAGATCGCGCTGCCCGAAGAAAAAGTCGATCAAGCGGTCGAAGGGATCGAAAAAGCCTCGAAGACCGGGGATGTCGGCGATGGAAAAATCTTTGTAGTCCCCATCGAGGAGTGTGTGCGCATCCGGACAGGGGAGCGCGGAGAAGAAGCGCTGTAGGGGAACGCGTTGGATAATCATTTTTGGTAATCTCGGGGGCGATATCTGCGCCTGCCGACACCTGCGCCGAGAATCCCTTCTCGGCGCAAATTAAGCAGGAATCCCTTCCTGCGAATAGAACCAACCAGCCTCCTCGTTTGATGGACATCTCCGGCAAACGACGGCACGAAGGGATTCGTGCGGAAGTGGGTTCGAGAAAGGATTCTCGAACCAGTGTTCAAAAACGTCCATTAGAAATGGACTCTCCCTGTTGTCTCTCCGAATAAACTTTCTCTCTCAAATGGACCTGACTTATGAGTGGAAATCTCCCTACAATCATAGGTGGAGGTGAGGACGATGCCGCGTAAGTCGACGATTGGATCCTATCTGGTGAAACGCCTCGAGGAGGCGGGGCTGAGACAGATTTTCGGCGTGCCGGGGGATTATGTCCTGTGGTTCTACGACCTCCTGGAGGAGAGTTCGATCGAGGTGATCGGCACCTGCACCGAAGGGGGCGCGGGGTTTGCGGCGGATGCCTATGCGCGAGTGCATGGGTTGGGGGCAATCTGTGTCACCTATTGTGTGGGCGGGTTCAACGCGCTGAACCCGGTGGCCGGGGCTTATGCGGAGAAATCCCCACTCATCGTCATCAGCGGTTCGCCAGGCATGGCTGAACGAAGCAAGAGTCCACTGCTGCATCATCAGGTTCGAGGCTTCAACACCCAGCATCTCATCTTCGATCAGGTGTGTGTCGCCTCGGCGGTGCTCGAAGACCCGGATCTGGTTCCCGATCAGATTGATGGAACGATCATGGAGTGCCTCAAACGAAAACGGCCAGTCTACCTCGAAATCCCTCGTGACATGGTGCATGTCCCTTGTCCTTCGCCGAAACCGCTCTCGATCCAGAGGGAGAAGAGCGACCGTGCGGTTCTCAAGGAGGCGCTGCACGAGGCGACTGAAATGCTTAAGAGTTCCAAACGCCCGGTCATCCTGGCGGGGGTCGAAATCCACCGATACGGATTGCAGGAATCCCTCCTCAAATTGGTCAAAGGATCGAGGTTCCCAGTGGCCGCGACGATCCTCGGGAAGTCGGTCATCTCCGAGAACCATCCGGAATACATCGGGGTTTACGAGGGAGCCATGGGGAAGGAGTCGGTGCGAATGGTGGTCGAGGGGGCGGATTGTGTCCTCATCCTGGGGGCTTTCATGACCGACATCAACCTGGGAATCAACACCGCGCAGATCGATCTTTCGAAGACGATCAACGCCACCTCGGAAAAGATCTCGATCAAGCGCCACCACTATGACGGCATCGTACTTCGCGATTTCATCGAGGGACTGGCAAAGGCCGATCTCGGAGCGAAGAAGAGACGTCGACTGCCCTCGATGCCGGAACCGAAACCTTTCAAGCCAGTCCCCAGTAAACCGATGACGATCCGAAGGTTTTTTCAGAGGATCAACCAGTTCCTCGAGGAGGATTCGGTGGTGGTGTGCGACATTGGGGACAGTCTTTTCGGAGCCATCGATCTTCGCATCCACAAACGGACCGAGTTTCTCAGCCCTGCTTATTACACCTCGATGGGATTTGCTATTCCGGCGGCGCTCGGAGTTCAGATCGGGTCGAAGAAACTCCGCCCTATTGTCTTCGTCGGTGATGGCGCCTTCCAGATGACTTTTCAGGAGCTGTCGACCATCGCCCGTCACGGTCTCAACCCAATCGTCTTCGTCCTCAACAACAAGGGTTACACCACCGAGCGTTTCATCAACGAGGGTCCTTACAACGACATCAAGGAGTGGGCCTACCACAAACTCCCTGCCCTTCTCCAGGATGGCTGGTCGTGCGAAGTCCAGACCGAAGGCGACCTCGAAGAGGCCCTCGAACAAGCCCGCAACCAGAAGGTGTACTCGCTCATCAATGTCCATTTGGAGAAAATGGACCATTCGGAAGCGCTCGCGAGGCTCGGGAAGAGATTGAGCAAGAGTGTGGGGAAGGGGTAGTGATGGGTGGTTGGCTGTCGTTACTCAGCGAAAAACTATGCCTTCCGATTATCAGGTGGTTTGGGATATTGCAGAGTTGGAAGATCTACTGAGGACCCATGACACGCTCGCATTTGTTGATCGCCGTTTTCGTTCTTTTGCTGCTTGGGTTGATCTACCCCATTGGCCTTCTCTTTCAACAGGGAAACCTTTCCGATCCGCGCTTTTCCATTCAAGACCTCGGGGTTATCGATACTGGCAATTGGGTTCATCTCAACAACCGGGGGCATGTCGCTTTCACACATTTGGGACCTCAGGGACAGGTGAGCGTTCTTTGGACTCCCGAGGCAGGTCGGCGCGAGATTTCCGGGGTGGCTGTGGGAATGCATGTTCATGGGTTGAGCGACCGCGATGTGGTGGTCGGGGCCAGGAATGCCTGGTCGGAGGAGGACGCCACTCAGGGGCATCCCAGGGCCTGTGTCTGGTCGGCGACAGAGGGGTTGGTCGAATTGCCCGTGGAGAATGCACTGAAATCCTGGGCGTTTCATCTCCATGAGGATGGGCGCATCCTTGGGATGACCGAGAGAGAGGACGGGTCGAAGAACCTTGTAATCTGGACCGAAGGCGGCGTCATCAAGGAAGCATCGCCCGACGCGTTCTGGAACTCCACCGACCATCGCGCGGATTGGATCACCGAGACCCCCGATGGTTTTGAGGATTACACCACTGAGATGGTGGGAAAAGGGCATGTCTTCTTTTCCCATGGAACCGATGGCGAGAGAGTAGTCGGCGGGATCGCCTACCATCCATCATTCCACCAGCGTGTGACAAGGTTTATTCGGACATCCAACAATCCGCTGATGGTTTTTCTCGCCGATGTTCTCGGCAGCGTGGGACTCATGGCCGGACCAAAAGAACTTCGGTCGGCATTCCTTTGGGAGGATGAGGAATCCATCGATCTGCATCGACTGATCGAGAAAGGGAGTGGGTGGGACCATTTGGTCCAGGCGAATGGGGTCAACGAACGAGGTCAGATCGTGGGACTCGGAATCAAGGGAGGGTCTCAACGATTGTTCTTGTTGACTCCGCTTGGGGAGGATCGGTGAGTGGGCGAGTGTAACTCCCGTCCTAAGGATGAACCAACCCGGGGCGCATGGTTGGAAACTGTCACAGGGAAACGCCCCCCGACGCCCAGGAATAAATTCCAGGGCTAACCATACGAAGTCCCTACCGGGACTGGATTTATGGAGTCCCTTTAGTGGACTTTGTATGGTTAGCACCGGGTTTCGAACCCGGTGCGTGCGTCGGCATGGTCACCGCAGTGTTTCGAACCCGGTGTGGACTTCATCGGAACCTTATCGTTTCCTTTTACTCATCGGCAGCCGAGCTGTTGCGCGCTCAAGATGCGTCCCGGAGTCACAACTCCGGGACGAGCACCTGATTAAGAATTGCTGAGTTCGAGTTTCAAACCTTATAGCACCGATTTGATGGCTTCGCAGAGGCGG
Source organism: Candidatus Omnitrophota bacterium (assembly GCA_029261095.1). Taxonomy (GTDB): domain Bacteria; phylum Hinthialibacterota; class Hinthialibacteria; order OLB16; family OLB16; genus JACKFH01. The sequence goes on from JAJDBZ010000161.1 coordinate 7,312, forward strand.
TCCATGTTGGATTCGGTCATGCCGGCGACATTGATGCGACCGGAGCCGACAATGTAGATGGCGTACTCGTTCTTGAGTCGCTCGACTTGATCTTTGGTGAGTCCCGAGAAGGAGAACATCCCACGCTGACCGGTGATGAACGAAAAGTCCCGGCCGACCCCTTTGGCGGCCAGAGTTTCGACAAAGAGTTTTCTCATTCCATTGATGCGAGCGCGCATTTCGGCCACTTCGCTATCCCAATCTTTGTAGAGCGCGGGATCGTTCAACACAGTTGTCACGATCCCCGCGCCATGGAAAGGCGGGTTCGAATAATTGCAGCGGATGACAGTCTTGATGTGTCCCATCGCTTTGTTGGCGGATTCCGAATCGGCGCCGACAAGGGTGAGGGCCCCGACACGCTCGTTGTAAAGTCCGAAGTTTTTTGAGAAGGAACTGGCGACGAGCATTTCTTGTCCTGGGCGGCAAAGATTCAGGAATCCCGCCGCATCGTCCTTGAGACCATCGGCCAGACCCTGGTAGGCGAAATCGACCAGGGGAAGCAGGCCTTTCTCTTCAACGACATCGCCGATCTCTTTCCATTGATCGAGAGTCGGATCGATCCCGGTGGGGTTATGGCAACAGCCATGAAGAAGGACCACATCGCCGGAGGGAATTCTTCGGAGCGCTGCGATCATTGAACTGAAATCGAGTCCATTGTTCGAGGGATCGAAGTAGGGATAGGTTTCAATCTCGAGACCGGCGGCGGAGAAGATGTTCGGGTGGTTGGCCCAGGTCGGATCGCTGATCCAAATCTTTTTTCCGGGGAACATTCGAACAATGAAATCGGAAGCAACACGTAGCCCACCGGTGCCTCCGGGTGTGTGGGCTGTCGCGCCCCGTCCAAAAGACAGGATTTCATGCCCTTCCCCAAACAGGAGAGTCTGGACAGCCCTTCCATACTCCTCGCTCCCGTTGATGGCGAGGTAACCCTTTGTTTTTTCGTCTTGGATGAGGCGTTTCTCGGCTTCCTTGACAGCGCGAAAAATAGGAGTCACACCGGAAGAGTCTTTGTAGACTCCGACCGATAGGTTGATTTTGTCGGGATTGGAATCCTTCTTGAATGCTTCGGTTAGACCGAGGATGGCATCGGGTTTGGCCTCCGCGAGCGCTTCGAACATGCTTTTTTCCTCACTAAAATCGATTAGGCGCCCAATGGGGTGATCTTCATGTCCCCATGGTGAGCGGCATTTTAAGGAAAAGAGGTGAGTGAGTGAATAGCCAGCGGGAACCGGCGCCGGTTGATGGGGTCCATACCGGCTTCGAGAATAAGGGGCCTCAGGTCCGAGGGACTTTTCGCCGATCCTTGAGTGTGAGAAAGTAGGTCTTATAGGGGAAATGCATATGTTTCAGAATGACAATCGAGGGGATCGAATCAATCGATCGGGACTGTGCGGGATCGGTTTGCTCGTTTCCCTATTCCTGCTTACCGGATGTTCGATCCCGATGAAACTGATCGACACCACAGCGAACGCCCTGGTCAAAACAGTCACAACCACCATCCAAACTACGGGGAGTGTCCTCAAATCGGGGGCGGGATTGGCCAGCACCGCCGCTAAGAAGGCGGGGTCGGTCGCTCCTTTAGCAGCCGCATTGGCCGCACACCCTGTAGAACCAGCGTTTGTCCCCTAATCCAAGGTCCGGTATACTTCTTACATGGATCGCCATGACGATGTCTGCGTCTGTTTTCACGTTTCATTACACAAAATCGCCAAACATGTCCGCCTAAACGAGCCGAAAGTGGCTTCTCAGATTTCGGAGTGTTATGGGGCTGGGACTGGGTGTGGGTGGTGTATCCCTTTCTTAGAAAAGATCTTTGAGGATGTGGCTTCTGGGGAGAAGCCGGACCTGAGAATGACTAAGGAAGAGTATATTTCGAGACGCAAATCTTACCGTCGGAACCCTCAAGAGAAGAACCAGTTTACGAAATAATTCAGATACTTTCACTCTGATTTCCTGTAACATATCGGGACGACAGGTTTGTCCCATAACGTTAAAGAACGTTCAAATCCTCCGATTTCAGAAAACAGTTCCCCCGTTCATTACCCCAACCAAGGGGACCGGTTCAACCTCATCATAAGTCGATAGAATCCAGTCGATTACGATTCCATTCCTCGCGAGGAATATACCCTTTCATTCAACAAAATTGAATTGTTCGTTTCATTTGAAATAATGGCCTAGTTCTTGATGGGACAGGGGAGTGGTTTTACACCCGCCCCTGGAGGTGAACGATGGATCATAAACGGACAAACTCAATGAACACCATCCAAGAATGGATGAAACCCGAAGGAGGATTCTCTCTGATAGAGGTTCTGATTTCGATGATTCTGGTTGCCATCACCTTCAGCGGGATCTTTGCCACCTATTCGACCACAAGGGTGATTCAAAACGAGATTGACGAGAGAGCCAAAGCCCTTTTCATGGCGCAGAAACATCTCGAGGAAGTCGCCACTTTTGACTACGAAGAACTCGAACCGGGGTACACGTTCGACATTTTTGAAGACGAACTAAGCAGCGATGTGTGGCTGATTACCGCAGTCGAGACCATGCCGGATGAAGACATCTCCGATCTTTGGACTCGATTCCCGGATGTGGACCCTGACGCCGCTTACAAGGTGATCACTGTCCAGGTTTTGTGGGGAGACTATGAACACGCGGGACAAATGGAAGATATGACTCTTTCGTGGATCCGGGTAAAACGTGAGAACACAGTCGAGTTCTACGAGCGGGCCTCGAGCCAGATGCCCCAGAACTAGAGAGTTCCAAGAAGGAGAAAAAGAAATGATGACTCCTAAACCACATAAACTGACAAAAAAAGGCTCTGATAGCGGATTCACCATACCCGAATTCATGATCGCATCCTTCATTGGGTTCCTTTCGATGGCTCTGGTTTGGACAGCGCTGATGGGGTTTCAATTTCAAACACGTACCACATTCGCTCAGACCTTGAACCGTCACAATTCCCAGAACGCGATGGAAAAGATTGGGCGACTGGTTATGGAATCGACCGATCTCGACATCGAATCCGCGGAAGAGGACCTGGGTATCATCCGAATGTGGACCGATGTTCAAGAAGTCTGGACGCCGAACACCACCGAAGACGATGTTGAAGGTTTGATCTACTACCTCGAAGACGAGAAAGAACTTTGGTATCGACCCAATGTGGACGAGACCGCGTATGACGAACGGATCGCGGAGGATATCGAAGGCATCGATTTCGATCTCATCGGCGATGCAGTCTTTGTCACCATTCTAACTGAATACGATGTTGACCCGAATTTTGCATCGGACTCGGACGACACTCTACGCAAAACTTATGGAAGCTTTGCTGTGAGGAACAACCCCCGAATCCGAATCGGTGCGACGTTCTAGAAGGAGGCCGACTTATGAAGCCAAATACGAAACAATCCATTTACTCTCCCCTGCAAAGAGGAATCGCGCTTCCGATGGTGCTGATGTTCACATTGGTCTCATCGATTTTCGCCGCCTCTGTCCTCTATTCACTCTCGGTGCATGGAAGCATTGTGCAGGACGATTACAACTATACGCGTGCACTTTATGTCGCGGAGTCCGGACTCAACCGGACAACCGAAGCGATCTGGGTCGCGTACCTAAACCAGAATCCCCTGCCTGAGGTTCGGATGGCGTGGTTGGACGAACACTACGCGGATTTCGATGTCACCGACAAAGAATTCTCCGGCCTTTATGGAAACGATGGCGATGCCTATTCAGTGACCGCCAAACGAGTCATGCGGACAGGAGCGGATGACGAGCGATACGTGGTGCTCGAATCGATCGGTAAAGCGGCGGGAAGCTATTTGGGATCCGAAGATGAGGAAACCGAGCGCATCCTGACCAAAGTGGTTCGCTTCGGTCACGACCAAAGTTCCATCTTCGACTACGTCTATTTCATCAATAATTTCGGGTGGTTCCACGGTGGTTCGAGCGGTGACATTCAGGCCAATGGCGACGTCCGTGCGAACGGTAACTTTTCGTTGAATTCCACACCGTTGGTCAATGGAGATGTTTACGCAAGTGAAAACCCAGACATTGGAGCGGCAGGCGATATTCTAGGCCAGGGAGTTTACGACACGGACAGTATCACGGACTACCGAAACGGCGCGGAAGACAGTTGGAGACCTACATGGCCGGAATTCGAGTTCGGTTATGACGGCGAATCGGACGCCTACACACAGAAGGACATTCTAGAGATGCCCTATCTCGGCGACATCTCCCGCTTTGAAGATTTGGCAGCTCAAAGGAACAGTTCGCTCACAACCGCGGATGTCAATGTGTCTCATGCGACAGACGGACCTTTGGTCCTAGTTGGAACTCAAGCGAACCCAATCCAGATCGATGGACCTGTTGTCGTCAGAGGCGATGTTTTCATTACAGGCTGGGTAGAAGGTCAAGGCACCATTTACACAGACCGAAACCTCCACATTGTGGGCGACCTGAAATATGTGAACGGTACGGAATACGACCATTCCGAAGGAGCCGACCCGGCCGCGAGCCAGGCGGTCAATGAGAACGCTGACTTCTTGGGAATCGCCGCGCGTGGCAATGTCATTACCGGCGATTACACCAACTCTAATTGGCAGTGGATCAAAAACTACATGAAACCACCGTTTACGAAATCCTATACCGACGAGGATGGTTCCGCGCATTCAGGAGACTATACCGCAGTCGACGGAGTCAAGAACGATGGAGCCTCTCGAAGAGATTACGAATCGAGTTGGTCCGACGCCGAATGGGCTTCGCTTGTCGCTCTCGCAAACTCGATCACGGGTCGAACAGGAAGCACCGCACACCGACCACGTCAGATCGATTGTCTGGCATACACCAATCACCTCTATGGTGGGACTGTCCAACAGTGCAAATTCAACGGAGCCATTATCAGCCGCGATGAGGCGATCGGGTTCTACAATTGGGTCGACATGAATTTCGACTACCGAGCCAAGGCCGAAGGTGAATTTTATATCGATATCGACCTCCCGAAAGCGGCAAACGCCTCCCCGGTGGTTTGGCTGGAGGGTGAGTACGAAGGTTGGGAAAGCAAAATCGATGCACTCGATTGGGATCTGCAACAGGGTGGATCCTGAAATACCAGCTGCGTATGGAATACGACAACAGAGGAGACTTGAAATGAAATATCTGAACCTCGCAGTCCTCATCATTGCCCTTGGAGTCATTGCCCCGCGAGGAGAATGTTTGCGACCATCGCCGGAGGCGAAAACTCCAGAAGCGACTAGTTCCAAGGTCAATGACGAATTGACACAGATGCTGCGTGAGCGTGATTTATCCAAGCGCGAAGCCGATAAACGAATTCGTGAGAAGGAGAAGGTGGAGGAGGAACGGGCCGATACTGTTCAAGTCCGTGTCCATTCCGGAGGACTCGATCCAGTTTCGAGAAAAGAAAACAAGGTGATCATGACCGCGCAGATCTCCAAGGAAGACCTCAAGTCGAAGAATTTTAAGGAGATTCACAGACGGTCCATGGAGAGTCGGAAAGCTTATGCACAGAGCCAGGGGCAGTCTCAGAACAAAAGCGATCGTGCAAGATTGTCAGATGGAGAAGCCACTGTCGATTCAGAAAACGGCAATGCCGGCCTTCTTATGATGGGGGCACTGGGATTGGGTGGATTGTGGTATGTGAGACAACAGAATCTAGTTTAAGAGTCCGGTTTCAATCCTTCTGAGTTGATCGACTCGAAGGGCTCCTCGAAAGAAAACCTATGACCAAAGCCCCCTCTGGCTTCGAACTAGTGGGGGCTTTGATTATTTGTCCGGAAAAGACCTACAGCCGAATTTCAGTTCCGGTCTCGTTGGATTGATAAGCTGCAAGAGCCGCAGCTACCGCCTGACGACCGTCCCAACCGGTCACTGAGGGCTCTCGACCTTCAAAAATGCTGTCTACAAAGTCATTGAGATGGAGGGCGTAACTCTCCAGTCGTACGGGGTCCAGGGCGCCTTTGCCCTGCCAGTCGATCGGTTCTTGTTTGGCGATGACTTCCCAATTCCCGCCATCAATGGAAGCCTTCGCTTCGTCATAGGCATCGATATCGAGGAGTCCTCTTTCGCAGATCATCCTGAACGAATAACCAAGCCTTGGGAATCCAGGTTTGGGGAGTTGGAATGAACAGAGGAGGTATGCTGTAGTCCCACTCTCGAGAGACATCAGGACGTCGGAAGTCCCTTCGGTCGTCACCGAAGGGTCGGTGCTCCGACATTTTGCATAGATTGTTGAAATCTCTTCTCCGGTATACCACCGCACCGCATCAAAGTTGTGAATGGCGTGGCCAAAGAGGGTGCCGAGATTCTCTTCCTCCATCTGCCAGAGAGGGAGGGCAGACATTCCGCCAGGTACGGTCTGAGTCGTTCGGATATGTTGAATCTTTCCGAGCCGGCCGGAATCCAGGAGTTCTTTTGCTTTGAGGTTACAGGTACGAGTACGTTGGCTAAAAGCAATAGTGCTGTTGACCGAATTTGTTTTGCAGGCTTCCAAGATTTGGTCACAGTCTGCGACCGAAGCGGCCATCGGTTTCTCGATCAGGATGTGTTTACCCGCTTGTGCGCAAGCGATGGATTGTTCGGCATGAGCGGCATGAGGAGTGGCAATGAGAACGGCATCGATATCGTGTGATCGGACGAGTTCTTTAACATCGGCAAAATGGGAGACTCCATACTCCTCAGCAAGTGCTTGAGACCGGGTCCCGCATGCGACACCTACCAACCGCGCTCGGTCGACCATTCGAGTCACAGTTTCAGCGTAGGTCTTTCCCATGAACCCCGCGCCAATAATCCCGATGCCCAAAGAGTCTTTAGGGGTGGTCATAGTTCCTCCATCTCTCGATTCTTTTTTTGAAGGAGGACGGACCCGATTCCGATCACGATCATGACTCCTCCTACCGCCATGGTGATCCACCCTTTACCCCATCCGGCTACGATCCATGTGGCTGAGGCGGCAATCGCTCCCAAGAATCCAATCGCGTACCCAACTAAAGAAAGGGGAGCAAAGTCGATGGGTGTTGTTTCTCCTTTGGAATCGTCCGGCTCCCCGTGAGCGGAGACATGATCCACAAAGGCACCGATTCGTTCTTTTTCATGGGAGGTTGTGGCGAAAACGTACGATGCACCGTACATTCCGAGCAGCGTGGGAACGGAGGTGATCCAGGTCATCCAGCCTACTCCTTTTAATTCGACGAATTGGAAAGATCCAAGAATAGGGATTGAAAAATTACCGGTTGTCGAACTGAGGGCAAAGGCAGCGAACCCGCACCCGGCGCCCATCATGAAACCGACCATCGCGGCCCGCGCAGAAATCCTCCTGCTGATCAATCCGATAAGCATGGGAATCCCGACCGGAGGTATTAGAACACTTGCGAGTTGAGCCATGACCTGAAAGAGATCTCCATCTCCCGCCCAGCTTTCAATGACCAGGCCTATACCGAGGGCGAGTAGACCGATGACCAGGGTCGCCAGCCGGCCTACCCAAACCAGTTTTTTGTCCGTGGCGGCTTTCCCCCAAAAACGTTTGTAGACATCGTTAGTGATCACTGCAGCGGTCGCATTATAATCGCTGGAAAGCATCGACATCGTGGCGGAAAACATAGCCGCGATCATCATTCCGAGCATTCCAACAGGAAGGAGCGAGCGACAGATCATGCCATAGACATTCTTGGTGTCTTGAACCGGGAGCTCGTAAACCCGTGCCGCCATCGCTGGAAAGAATAGAATCGGTGTGGCAACCAGAGTGAGAATGGCCACGAAATATCCGACCCGACGCGCCTCTTTATCGGTGCGAACCGAATAGTACCGTTGGACGAGGGACCAACGAGTCGAATAGGAAAGGAACATGATGAGTGTAAAGGAAATTAAGAACCAGGGGGTGTAGACATCGCCCGTGATCGGCTTCATGAACCCCGGCGGCATCCCTTCGATGAATTCGGATAATCCACCTACCTTCTGAAGTGACAGGGGGACAAGAACCAAAACCGCGGCCAATAAAACAATGAACTGGACGAAATCTGTAATCAGGACAGCCCAAAGGCCACCCAAAAATGTGTAAGCGAGCATGATCGTACCGGAATAAAAGATCGCTTCCTTCAGTTCGTACCCCATGTAAAGCGAAACCAGGTTACCAATAGCGTAAAGTTTTAGTCCGTCATCGATGACGATCAGAGGAATACCGAGAAATGCCAGACCCTGACGCAGAGACGTGTTGTATCGGACCTCGATGTATTCGAGAGCGCTGGTCGCCACAGCACGTCGCCATCTCGAAGCAAACAGCCAAGCGCTTAATGTGACCGAGACCACGACCAACCACCAAATGAAGATGGAAACAAACCCGTACTTATAAGCGAGTTCCGAATAGGAGACGAATGTGAATGCACTGAAAGTACTCATATAGAGCGAGGTTCCAGACAACCACCAGGGAATCGAACGACTTCCGCTGAAATAATCCTGGAGGTTCTTCATCCTGGAGGAGAAGAAGAAGCCGATCCCGAGCATGACCAGAAAGAATCCGGAAATAATGACCCGGTCCGCTAGATTTATGGTTCCTTCCATGGCACAACCTCAACACCGCGTGTGCGGTTTCCTTAGAATCGAGAACGACTTAAACATTGTTAAGGGAAACTGTAAACTCCATTGTTCCAGTTAGATAGAGAAAGGGCGAACATGAAAACGATCATCGTAGACCGGTATGGGGACACCGACGTTATGAACCTTCAAGAGGTTCCCACACCGCAGGCGGGGAGCAACCAGGTTCGGATTGCGATTAAGGCAGCGGGAATCAATTACGCCGATATCATGCAACGCTTGGGGAGCTACCCGGGTGGACCCGAACCGCCCTACGCCGCAGGCTTCGAGTACGCGGGTGTCATCGATGAAATTGGTGAGGGAGTTACGGATCGCAAGATTGGCGAACGGGTGATGGGATTGTGTAAGCTGGGTGGATACTCTGAATACACAGTCGTTCCCGCCTCTCAACCACTACCCATTCCCGAGGGTCTCGGGTTCGAAGAAGCGGCAGCCATCCCTTGCCAGTATTTCACCGCTTACCATGTCCTGATCACTTTGGGGCAGCTACAAGCCGATCAGACAGTGCTGATACAAGCCGCGGCGGGTGGACTGGGGTCTCTACTGGTTCAGATTGCCCACCATCTGGGAGCGAATGTCATCGGAACCGCCAGTACAAGTGAAAAATGCGAGATGATCCGAGAACTGGGATGCGACCACCCTATCAATTATAAGGATGTGAAGTTCCGGGAAGAGGTCGATCGCATCACGGAGGGAAAAGGATGCGAGCTGATTGTGGAAACTGTGGGGGGGCGTGTGTTCGATCTGAGTATGCGTTGCCTTCGCCCGCATGGCCGACTCATCGTGGTGGGAGTGGCCAGCAACGATCCTCGCCCGGTTTATGGATCTTATTTGCTTCCACATAACCTGACCATTTCTGGATTCCATTTAAATGGATTTCTCGGAAATGTTCAGGCCATGAAGGATGCTATCCAGTGTCTCCATGTCTGGTTGGAAAAGGGTGTCCTCAAATTTCTAGTAAACCACACCTTTCCTCTCGAAGAGGCGGCCGAAGCTCAACGACAGATCGCGGACCGGAAGACGACCGGTAAGGTTGTCTTGAAGGTGGGGGATTAGGGTTCTTTTGGGGGGAAATGTTCGAATGGGGTGCCCGGGTCCCTTCGGATCCGATCGCCATCACGGCGTTCAATCTCTCCAACCTTGTCTGTTAGGACTCCGATCTTGGTGACGGGAACACCATCCGCAGTGAACGGTTCGCTTGGGTGATGGCTTCCCTTCTCGACCACAAGTAGTTCGAAATCTTCTCCACCCAGGAATGCGAAATCCAACATGTCCAAGTCTTTTCGAGCACAGAACTCGACTGCCGTCTTGTCTATGGGGAGGTCATTAAGCTGAAGACTTACTCCCAGACTCTTGGCTCGTAAGATCTTCCGAATATCCAAAGCCAACCCATCGGAAAGATCGGTTGCGGATCGAATGTCGAGTGCATGCCTAAGATCCGGCAAACAAGTCCACCGGATGGGAGGTGACCAGAAGCGTCGATTCAATCGACCCGGGAGTTGGGAGTCCGCTCCTTCATATGACATCCACTCCGCGCGAGCCGCGCCCAAAGTCCCTGTGACCCAAAGAGTATCTCCTGGTTCAGCTCCGGTTTGTCGCAATAGATTCTCTGGGTCCGCCTCGCCGATGACAGTGACATCGACAAAGAGGGTCTGGCTTTTGGCGGTGTCGCCACCGTAAGGAACCATCCCGGTCTCCTGGCAAAGATGCGAGATGGATTCGACAAAGGATTCCAGATCGGATACCAAAGTTTCAGGAGGAAGGCCCATTGAAAGAAGAAACCCATGGGGCTTCCCTCCCATTGCAGCAATATCGCTTGCCGCCGCTAGCACAGACCGTCTGGCGAGGCCCG
>JAJDBZ010000162.1 GCA_029261095.1 Candidatus Omnitrophota bacterium
ATCCGCTCGCCACGATTTCGAATTGGCCGGTGTCGTGATCGAAACTGAGAAAATAGGCGATGGCACCTGCAGGCAGGCCTGTCATGTTGGGGTACGAGATTTCGATTGGAGGGTCAAAAGTTGCGCCCGAGGGTTGGAGTGTCCAGGCGATTGGAGGAGCGACACCATCCGGCATAGGCATGGGGACATCGTCGTGGTGGACTTGATTGAGAGAGAGCATCGCGGGATTCGAAGGGTTCGGGACTGAGCCATCGCGAAGTCGCATGGAACCCGCTTCAACCGTCATCTCGAGACCCTCGATCCCCTTGATGGTCAGGACGACATCCTCGCTGTTGTCGAAGGAAACCGTGTTGGTTGCGGCCAATGGCGGCAAGAGGACTGGAGTTGGAAGCGAATTCAGGGCGTTCGAGATAACCACTGTTTCGTAGCTCAAGTCAGGGTACGTGATGCCAGGTGGGAGGGGGGAACCATTGCGGCTGTCGATCGTCGAAGCATTGACATGGAGATATCCTGGACCATCCGGTAGATCCTGGAAAGAGAATTCGCCATCGTCATTCGATTGGGTTGTGAAAAAATCCCCGGCGACTTGAAGGAAGCAGGTCGCGTTTCCAAGGGGACAGTAGGCATTGTCGTAGATCAATCCGGTGAAAAGGGTTGGGGAGTTTTCAATACGGTCAACGGCAAACAATGTGAACGCGGCGGGTCCCATCGGGTTGCCCGAGAAATCGGCTTTCACGACCTGGTTGCCGGGAAAAGTGCCTGCACGGAATACCACTTTGGCATGACCAGTCTGACTTGTATTGACAGTGACCTGGGTTGCTCCATTCACCAGTCCATCGCCTTGCACCACCGTGAAGGTGACCGGGTTATCCGCGACACCGTTACAGGAATCGTTGACCCAGGCCACAAGCGGTTCAGGAGGCGACCCTCCGGTCTCCGTACGTTGGTTATCGCCCGAGCCAATGTTGATTTGGCTGGGGGGAGCGGGGTTGCCGGAGGCGCAGAAGAAGATTGTTCCCGAGATCGAGTTGCTTGAAACTTCAATCCGGTTGTTTCCGCATCCGGCATCGCCCCCAAGCATCCAGTAGGCCTGGGCCATTCCCTGAGCATCGGTTCGGACTTGAAGCATTAAGCTCCTGGAACCGCTCGGGAGACCCGGACTGGCGGCGAGTCGTCCATCGCTTCGAATAACCTTGAAATTGACAATCTTGTTGGGGAAGGGTGTCACCCCGTCCTCTTCAGTCATCTTGATGACAATCGGCTGCGGTAATTCCATATGGACCATCGCGGATTGTCCGTCGCCTGATGCTTGCATCATTCTTGGACCCGTCATCGGGACTCGGTTGAGTGCGATTTCTTTCATGGCGGTGTTCCCCAGCGCGTCGGTGCCCACCACCTGGATGACATTCTCCCCCATTTCCAATGGCACACCGGATCGTTCAAAAGTGCCATTCGGACCGATACCAATCGCCACCTGCGCGGGTGCGCCATTGACCGACACGTTCAATCCCATGAATCCGGTAAGACGGTCGCCGACTCGTCCGGCGATGGTCACCGCCTCGTTGGTCAGTTCGGAATTATTCGCGGGGAAATCGATGTGGACCTCTGGAGGTTGACTGTCTTGAATGACCTCGATCGGATTCGCTCTTCCCTTCTGACCCGTGTAATCGACCGAAGAGATGAAGATACGATTGATCGTGTTGGGGTTGAGCGAGATCTCTGCTGCGAAAACTCCGTCGCCGTTCACGCTGGCACGCGTCGACTCAAGACCGTTTATGAACTCCACGTAAGTAAATGGTTGTCCTGTTCCAGTAATCAGGATCGTCTCCGAACTCGTCATTTCTGAAAAGGAGTCAATCGTTGGCGCGGGAGCGAACACCCCGGGATTCGTGGGGTCCCAACCGACACTCAAGAGGAAAAAGTCGATTTCGGTGACCACTCCATCCCCGTCGAGGTCGAATCCATTGGTTTTATCGCGATCGTGAATCAGACGAAGGATGGTAATGGGTGTTTCTGCACCGAGAGCTGGCTGGATGGCGGCAACAGTCAAAAGGAGTGAGAGTGTTAAAAGGGCGATCTTTTCCATTCATTCCTCCTATTATTTGGGAACAATTCAGGTGCGAGCCAAAGGTAGAAGAATATGATATCCGAAAAAAGGATACGGAGAAGAGGGTATTTCCCCAGGTCTCCGTGTCTGAGTAATGTCGAATGTTTGCCAAGCCAACCGTTTAGATTCGAATCCCAGTCAACTGGCTAGAGTCACAGTCCGCTGTCTCCACCGAATAACCCTCACGTGTACCGCTGCATCGCTACATCCCTAGAAGGCTTCATCCACCAAGTCGCCACCTGCTACCTGCGCCATGGGTATTGGTTCTATGTCCAGGGAGTGGTCCCCCAGGGGAAGATTCCCGAGGAAATTGGTCGGAAACTCATTGGGAAGTATGGGATCGATGTCTCGAAATACGTTCGGGCGAGGCGGAAGAAGGCGGGGAGGGCGAATGTCCATTACATTCGGTATGGGAGGAATTTTCTCCTGTTGGCGACTCATGGCGCGCATCCCTTTCACCGAGAGGAGCGTGGCTCGATTCGGGATGCGCGGGTCACCGGAATCCGCATCGAGGGATACCTGATTCGGGTCACCGCCGAACACGACGGGAAGCGTCATATTCGCGTCCAGATTGATCCGGAGCATTACCGAGCGCTCAAGGCATACTTTCTGGAAAAGGCGACTCAGAGGGACATTTCGTGGCTCTCGCGCGAGTTTTGGAGGCTACCCTTCGAACCTTATGCCCCGGTCCGGCGACAACTCCTCTGCATCCTCCGGGCGGTCAACAAGAGACGGAAAGAGGCCGGGTACGAGGTTCTGTCTCAGAGTGCGTTGCGTTTTAAAAGGTGGCGAGGAAAGGTCTTTGAGAAGAACAAGCCCCCGGACTACGGACGTCCGTAGTTTAATGTCACGCGGCGGATTGAATGGTGGCCAGGGCTTCTTCAAGAGCCGTACGGACTGATTCCTTTGTCGGTTCTTTTTCCTTGAATTCGAGTGTGATAGTCGCGAATTCCGTTTCGATTCTGTGGTTTGAATTTAAGGGGTCGAGGGTGTTCTTGAGACGGTTTCTTTTCCTCGATGTGGTTCCTTCTTTGAGCTGCTTAGCACGTTCTCGAATCTCCTTGACGGGGACTCCCGTGAGGATGTCTTTCAAGATTTCTCTTTGACTCTGGGGGTTGGATAGCCTCGCAACCTGAACGGCGGCGTCGAAGGGGACTTTCGTTGGTGCTGCTGAAATCTTGTTCTTCATCTCTTTCGGGAGATGAAGGATTTTGAGCATTTCCCCCACCCATTGCTCAAATTTGCCGATGACTCTCGCAACGTCTCGGTTCGTTTTGAGGGTTGGATCGTCTTCCTTGAGTGCGATAAGCCCCTCGGCCACCTCAATGGGGTCCACATCCTGTCTTTGGACATTGCTGATGATACTCTTTTGGCGGCGAACTCTCTCCTCCTCCGCGTCCCCGATGATGACGGGGATCTCAACAAGCCCAACTTCCTTCGCCGCCCGGAACCTCCGGTGGCCGGTGGTGAGCATATACCGGTCATCTTCAATGGGAACAACTGTGGGCGGCTCGATGATTCCGATGCTCTTGATCGTCTCGATCAGTTGGTCGATTCCCCGGTAGGTCTTTCGCTCGTTTCGCGGGTCTTCGACAATCCGGTTAATTGGAATTGTGTATTGGCCGCGCTTTGGGATTTTTGGGATTCCGGTTTCGCCCTTCTCCCGGATGATACTCAAACGGGAAGGTTGGCCACCGTGAAGAGCCGCCTTCTTGGACTTCATGCGACCGCCGCCTCCCTTCCCCCCAGGATCCGCTCAACATAGGTGCAGAGCGCCTGAATGTCTTCCGCTCCTTTTGATTTCGGCCGGTAGTCGAAAATGGAACCGCCGTGTTCATCGACTTGAGCGAGCCAACCGCAGTTTCGGACCTCGACCTCGGCTATTGGGATGGATTCGGTGTTCATTCTTTCAATCACTCGTTTTCTGAAGCCCGGTCGATAGAAATTGTTTAGGACATGGAGGACTTGAAAGTGTCCCTCGGGCCTGATTCGAAGGACGAGACCGAGGAAGTTCGCGTACGACTTCACCGCTTTCGTGCTCTCAAAGGGGACGATGAACAAATCGGCGGCATGAATCGAGTTCTCCATAATTGGGGAAATCTGGTTCGGAGAATCAATCACGACGAAATCGAATCTCGAAACCAAGTCTCGTAGGAAACCGCCAAGCAGGGTCTCGTACCCTATGGAGTGAACGAGATCCCGTCCCATGTCTTCAAGCGGCTGGGCACTCGGACAGAATGACAAGTGAGGGATGTGAGTCGGAACAACGAGATCCGACAACCGACTCCGCCCCAGGAAAGCCGATACGATGGAACCCTCGATGGAGAGACCGTCCCCCAGACCTAGCCACTCGGTGACTTGCGCTTGAGGGTACATGTCGAGGAGGAGCGTTCGGTATTGAGATCCCGCCAAAGCGGAAGCCAGATTCATCGCGATAGTCGATTTCCCGCAACCGCCTTTGGCGTTGATGACCGTGATGACTCTCATGGATTCTCCCCCCTCCCCTGAAAAGAATGTGGGTTCAATCGTTTGTCCCATTCCCAGAAGTCCAAGACAAGCGATTTTTCCTTGGCACCCGATTTGGTTGTAAAAAACTGTGCGAATAATTTCAAACGCGATTCATCGGAATTCATTCGGTCGAGGATCGTTTGAGAGGGTTCATAGAAACCGGGTTTCGATAGACCTTGGAGAGCCGACTCGTGAGACTCTCGGAAATCCCGGTATCGTTTTGGAGATTGATTCTTGATTTCGTTCTCCAGCTCCCGAAGGTATTCGAGATAAGGTTCCTCATGTTTTCGTTGATGTTTCTGCCGTGAGATTTTCTCATGGGACCTCGACTCGTGAACGTGGGCACCCAGAACTACGGACGTCCGTAGTTTTTGCTTGGATGGTTTGGACCAGTTTTCCTCAATTGCTCGGCGTAGCATCCCCAACTCATTCGAAGCTGGATTACGGTCTGGTAACCAAACAATCTGATTCCGGATGGCTTCGGTCGTTTGAAGACCAGCAAGCCTCGCGGCGTCTCGCTTTGAAAAACCCCTTTCCAGAAGGAGTTCAAAAGAGACATCAAAGTCATCAACAACAACAGACTCCCCTTCGGGCTTTGAAGCACTATCTGTTGTTGTTTTTCTTTTAAGAATGTTCTTTTGTTTTTTTCTTTTTATACCGTGGTACTTTTGGGAGCGCTTCCCCGTGGTAAATTCGGGAGCGCCCCCGTGGTACATTTGGGAGTGGTCCCCCGTGGTACAATCGGGAGCGCCCTCGATTCCGGTCTTATCCCCGGTCCACCCATCGGACCAGCGCAGCCGGTAGACGGTGGCGCGGCTCTCCCTCCCAGCGTTGGGATCGAAGAACCCCCGGTCCACCCTTTCGATGAAGTTCTTCTCGCAAGTCTTGTTGAGCGCCAACCTAAGCGCACGGCGAGAAAGTTTTGTTTTCCGCTCCAATTCAGTGATAGAAAGAGAAACCTGTTGTCGCTGGAACCCGAACTGGTTCCGCCATCCGATCGTGTTTCGGATGATCGCCGCGACCACCTTAATGACCGCCAGCGTCTCGTTCGGAAGCACCTCATCGAAGAACTGATTGGGGATGAAAGTCCGGTTTCCTTGTCCCGCGTAGAATCCTCGGAAATGGACCGGGGAGGTGGTGTACCCATCCTCATGGTTCCACTTGAGTTTGTAACTCGCGGATTCCCCCATCTCCCCCCTGACGCACGACCTCCCGGCCTCAACACAATCGATGAAGTAAGCCTCGATTCCCTCATCAATCGCCTCACGAATCTGTGTATGACCGATGCCCGCATTCTGTTCCAACCGGCGATAGGAGACACGAACGACCGAGTTCTTCGGATTCCCCTCCGCATCGCATCAGCCGAGTTGCTGGCGTAAGATGTGGCCGACAGCTCGAATGACACCTGTTTTCTTGGAGTGGGGGACAAGGACATCGAAGAACTGGTTCGGGGTGTAGGTGGTATTGCTCGTTGGCGGGGCAAAGCCGCTAAAAGATATTCCTTGGTCTTTTCGTTTGTCTGCCTTCAATACCTGTATCGCTTAAATTTGATGGTCGATTAGAGATGCGAATCGATCGCCATTCGATTCAAACTCGAATCTATCGTAAGTGGGGAATCTCAAACACAGTTTTTCCCAAGGAAATGGATAGTATCTTGAGGAAAGGAGTGGAGGGACCAAATATTGAAGAGGCAAACCTTCGACAACTAGAACGAGTCAGAAAATGGGACCCAGTATCGATGTTCATCTGCGCTCTGACAACGAGTTTTTAGCGACTAGTTTGCTCGGGCGAAGGTCGCCGGGACAACTGGGCGGCATCATCAATCGACTAACTTAACCAATCTTTGAGAACCGTCCGTAGAAGTGGGCTCTCCAAATACTCAGAAATATCGTGCCTCCATGTACCGCGATTCTTCACGTTAATGTCTTGCACCACTTCAAAACTCCGGTCCTTAAAGTCGTTTGCAAGGATGGGATCGAACCCACATACCGGGTCGAACCGATCATAGATATTCACCCACTCTTGAGCGACTTTCTCGGATGGATACCCGTTTCTACGTGTCCATCCGGGTTGCAGCCTGTCTTGAACCTCATCGATTCCCAAGGGACTTCCGATAGTCAGAAGTGACGAAATTTCAGGACAACTGTCGACATTCTTGAGACAATCGTAGGCAATCACCGTACCCATGCTGTGGCTTACCAGTATCAAATCGCGGTTCCTACTCCTAGCCGATTCGAGTTCGTGAACAAACCTTCCCCGAATGGTTTCCCTGATTCGAACCGGAGGTTGAGAAGAGGGGCTGAATCTGACGTTCCACAAATAGTGATGGACGTCCCTCAAATATTCCTCCATGAGCCGACGTTTGAACTTGGAGGGTAGGGGAATACGTTCGTTGAGGGTTTCATCGAAATTCGAATCGATGGCCCTAAATTTCGTTTCCAAACTAGAAAAAAACCAATTTTCCTCCAACGATAACTCTTCTTGCCAAGACCTTGTATCTTCACGCGATTCGAGTATTGCCGATTCGTGAGCCCCCAAGTGTACTCCTAGAGGTTCCGGGTATAGGCAGTCTGCCCAATAAACCATGGAGCTGGATATTCCAGCAGAATCCAAATCGATGCCCCCCCCGGTTTTCAAAGCGTTCTTCCATATTCCGAGCAATTCATTTTTAGGGGGTTTATTCGATATCCCATGGACAAAAACAACGTGATGCATTGAATTTCGCCTCCACTCTGTTTCAGAGACCCACCAAAACGCTAGGCCCATCTATAGGGCTTACTACAAGGAAAAACCAGGAATTCAGTCGTTTATTGGTGCCGCTAGGCCAAATAAGCACCGACCTGAACCATCGTAGGTATCGGTCAACACCTTACTTACGATCTGCGCAATGAAAAAATAGTAAAAACCTCTTTTTCTTCATGAAGATTCCACCGACTAGTGGTTAAGTCAATACGCAGTGTGGCGCGGTCGTTACAAACAAAGATTTTTTAAACGAAAAAACTGCACACCTCTCTGCTCCTCTACGGTACTGTATAAGAAGTGTCCTATTGTGTGCGAAGCACCATGTTAATTACGTGATGAGTAAGGGAGAGTTCGATGGGTCCGTCGGCCTACCTGGAACAGATCAGAGCAGCTGCAAATCGTTTCGAGGCTACAAAGAATGAAAGGCAAAAGAAATCTGCTTCGCTAAAAAAAGGTGAGTGGAAGTCCGTCGATGAACCCTCCCGCATTGCACGTCGAATGATCAGCCGAGGAATGCTAAATGAAGTTGGGTTGATGATCTCGGCGACAGAGACAGGAGAACAATTGGAGTTCAATCCTCTCGAACGGATCATTGGTGAAGATGAAAGAATTTCTGCGACCTTCCTCTATCAGGGCGCTGCGGTAGCACGATCAGTTGGGAGAGTCGTCATACGAAGTGGTTCAGGTTTCATATTGGGATATGGCACAGGTTTCATGGTCTCACCGAGGCTCTTACTCACCAACAATCACGTATTGAATAGTTCTCGGACTGCACGCGCGAGTACGATCCAATTCTACTATTGGCAAGACCCAAAGGGTGGCTCGGGTGAAATCGACGAGTTTCGCTTGATCCCCGACGCTTTCTTCGAAACCAACGTCGAACTGGATTTTACCCTAGTTGCGGTCGAGGAAAAGAGTTTGAGAGGTGAATCACTTTCGAAACGGGGGTGGTCTCCGCTCATCGAAGAATCCGGAAAATCTGTGGTCGGCGAACCGGTAACGATCATCCAACACCCCGAAGGCAATCCGCAAGTGGTGGTTCTCCCGGATCGGGACAAATCCAAGATTACCAATGTTGTCGACCACTACCTTCACTATGACGCTGACACGATGCAGGGTTCTTCCGGTTCTGGGGTATTCAACGTGGATTGGGAGCTTTCAGCCCTTCATCACGCTGGCGTACCGAAAAGGGACTCAGATAGTGTGATTCTTACGACATCCGGCGCACCGTGGGACGGACGTGACGATACGGCGCACCTAATCGATTGGGTCTCCAACGAAGGAGTGCGAGTGAGCCGTATCGTCGACCACCTCAAGAATTGCGCAGTGAGTTGGTCGAATCCGTGGAAGAATTTGTTTGAGCAATCCTTTGAGCCGCGTCCCCTTTTTGATGAGGTCCTAGATGGAATGCCACACCAACAGAATTCACATGATAGGAAACCGAGAACAAGTTCTGAAACGACCAGATTCCAGATCGATCAGGAGTCTGGGTGCGCCACATGGACTATCCCGATTCATGTCTCAGTGGGCCTAGGTGAGGTTCCGACGCTTTCCCCGAAGATCTCCGAGCCTGGAGGACCCAACCTAATCCTACCCCCAAAGTCGACTGATTCTCCCCAGTACAGCGAGGCGATCTCACGCCTTAACGAGTATGCCGATCGAGAATATCTGGAGGAGGAAAAGAACGAGGAAGACTGCCACGAGTACTACCGAGAATTGCCTTGGTCTTTGGAGGATGACCCTGAACTTCTTTTCCAGGAGTTACATTCACTCCTCAAGAGGACACATCACACGATGCCGAGATATCGTGATGCAAAACTCGAATACCTCTACCCCTGGGTCGACCTAGTTGAGACCACTGGTGGTCGCGAACTTCAAAGCATTTACTCTGGAAAAGGTTTTGATCCGAGGGAAATCATTCGTCTCGATCTCGATGTAGACAGGCGCCGGGAAGCGCTCGCGGTCGAGTTTGTTTCCACCGAGCAGAGTTTTGGGATCGAGCGTATCGAAGCGATGGAGAGATTCCTGGAAGAGCACGCTCCCTACAATTGTGAACATGTGGTCTGTCAATCCTGGTTTAACCGGACGGAACCAATGAGGGGGGACATGCACCATTTGTTTACCTGCGAGAGTGGGTGCAACAGTTTCCGGAGCAATATCCCCTATTGGGAGTTCCAACCTGAAGAGGAAAAGGTCCGAACGGATTGCGGGGAGAGGGTCTCGAATAAGTTTGAACCGCATGCCAATAAGGGTGTCGCGGCTCGTGCGACCTTATACTTTCTACTTCGATACCCTGGCTATATTGGCGAACGGGATCAGGAATTAACCCGTGAAAGGCTCCCCATCCTCCTTGACTGGCACGCAAAGTATCCCCCGGAAAGGTACGAACACCACCGAAACATGGCGATCTTCGAGGTCCAAGGAAACCGGAATCCGCTGATCGACTTTCCAGATTGGGCCGGTACCGCGGACTTTGGACTGGGCCTCGCGTAGAAGTATTGTTGATCAAGGCGCTGGTGTGAAATTGTGGATTTTCTGTCCGTTGTGGGTCGCTACCGATAAAAGTGCAAGGAGATATTATATTGAATGATGAGAAAAATTCCAACAAGAAAATTGCGACTCGAGAGGACTTGTACGAGTTGTTCGACAAGAAATTGGAACAGCAACGGATGGATATCAGGTTCATGGCATCTCTATTCACAATAGTTGCTGTCTTTTCTAGGGCGGCCTTCTACTTCCTAATTGGGAATACTGCTGACAACGCCGCAAGGAATGCAGAGAAACAGATCGAGCAGAAACAGAGAGACTTGCTAAAGCAGGTCGATGATAGAATGAAAACTGCAGCCAAAGAGGCCATTGATAAAGCTTCTAGTGAGATTCGAGTAGTTGTGAAGAAAGAAAGAAATAGATAGACTTGCCACATTCCAAGTCGATAAGGCTATTCAAAAGCAGCTAATAGATGCGGCTCAAGAAGTTTTAAATAGCACTGATACGATGTCGATTCTGGACAAACTTATACCACCAGGAACGATCATTGCATGGGAGGGAGGTGACCCCATTCCATCCGGATGGTCGAAAACTAGTATGAATAGCACAATCCTCATTGGGACAGATCAGGCCGGATCAGATGTGCGAGCCTATAGACTACAACCATCCCGCGAGATCAAGAGCGAGTCAATGGTAGATGGAAAGGCAGGAGCGATTCCTCATCTAAGGTATGTGTGGTTCTTACAGAAGAATTGATATTGGAGACTTTCACAGAATTCTGATCCGAAACAACCGCTGATACCACGGTAACACCGATACGAGTTGAATCATTCTGAGTTAGTTCTTCGAATTCGGATCATAGCGACGGGTGATTGCCATTTACAGCAGGGCTTCCAGCCGTGAAAAATCACGCCGAACTGGCCTCGTAGCATGGGGTAAACCCGAAGTAAATCTCTAACTGGAGTTAGAGATCCTCGCCAAGGCTCCAGATTTGACTTCCTCGAGTAGGAGCCGCCCCGGCAAGACCCGAGGGGAATTTACTCCACCCTAGGAGAACTAAGGTCTCCTTTAGGAGAACATCAAATGGCTTTGCTCTTGGGGAACAGGCGAATAGATCCTCTGGGAATACACGAGGAATCGGTGATGCCAAAACTTGCCGAAAACACATCTTCAAAGGGATCTGAGGGTGGGTCCCAGGGTGGTGCCAAAAATCAAAAGCGTGGTCCAAAGTGCCTGTGAGGTTTAAGTTTACCCTCGTTTTCAAGGGTTTGTGTAAGTTTTGAGCACGAACTGGCTTTGCGTTGCAAAGCCCGCGCTCTCCCAGCTGAGCTACAGCCCCACTTTCTCAAATCTTCATCTGAGGATCGGTGATTCTTGCCACTATTACTATTTTGTCAATCTCCCCCCCCTTCACGGATTGGGGCATTGGAGGTCCTAATAGACCACAATTGTGAGCGGTTCATACGGTGGGGAGTGCGCCTCCCCATGTGACGAGGCGCTCTGGAGGAATTCTATTCCTGAGGATGAAGCTGAATTTTCTCCCCAAACCCCTAGGAATGCTCATCATTTGCCCTCTGTCCTCCGAGTCCATAATCCGGTCCTCATAAAGGAAAACACTTCTATTACTCCATTGATGTTGTCGAGTTGTTGGCCAGGTCAGGTTTTGGTGGTCGGCATCGCGGATCTCAGACCCATCTGTTCGAGGAGAGCAATATACCGTGGATCTTTTCTTAGGGGCTCGAGCTCAATAAGAGTTCCGAGATGGGTAACATTGAAGTCTTTCACGTCGACCGCTTTCTCGAGCCATGTGAAGCTTTCGTCTAAGTCTCCTTTGAAGGCGTAGAGCATTCCGATCCCAAAAGAATGGGCAGGAAGATCTGATGAGTTCAGGTACTGGTCCAGAGTTTGTTCTAGAACCTGAGGGTCGCCGGCTTGAAGATCAACATAGGCTTGGTTGGTTTCTAATTCGGGGGACACTTGGAACTGATCCCGTTCCTCTCGGAGAAGGGCGCGTGCTTTTTCACTCTCACCCGTCTTCGCTAGAAGGACAGCCAACAAGGGTCGAATATTGGGTTGATCGGAGTGAGACTCCAGAGTCGATCGGAGTTGACGAATGGCTTCATCCTCACTTTCGTTAGCTGCGAGAATAGCTCCGTACGATCGGTTTAAGGGGCCGGATTTGGGATCGAGAGGGAGGGCGGTTTCGATTTGTGCGAGTGCCTCATCGTAGCGCCCCATCTTCGAAAGGAGTGATGCATACCACTGTCTCGCGATCACCGAGTTCGGCTCCAACTCGATGGCTTTCTTGAACTCGTCTTCAGCGGCTTCCCAATCCCACTCAAATTCGAAGATTGTTGCGAGAGAGGTGTGAGCTGCGGCAAGATCTGGATTGAGTTCCAATGCTTTCAAAGCATTTTGTTTGGACTTAGCCCTCCCCTCTTCGGTGGGGATGTGCCCATATCGCTCCATCAAATAAAAAGTATCCGCCAATCCAGCATAAGCCTGGGCATAATGAGGATCGTGATCGACGGCATTTTGGAAACACATCAACGCTTTTTCAAATCCTTCCTCGGTGCGATCGTTCCATGCATCGCGCCCCTTCAGATAACATTGGTAGGCCTCCATATCTCCTGTCGAGGCCACAACAATCGGATTCCGATCGTCCACATCCAATGTGATCTTCAATGTTTGAACAATCTTTTTGGTGATCTCATCTTGAACAGCGAAAATGCTATCCATCTCGTGATCAAAATTCTTGGACCAAAGCACTTCATCCTTCTTTATATCATTTAGTCTGGCCGAGATTCTAAAATGCTTTCCATCGGTGCGGACGCTGCCGGTCAAAACGGCTTCGACTTCGAGTTCATCTGCGATCTCGCCCAAGTCTTTAATCGAGTCTCGGTAAGTAAACGAAGAGGTCCGAGCGGGGACCCTTATCCCTTTCAGTTTAGAGAGGGCATTAATGAGTTCTTCTGTAAGCCCCTGGCTGAAATACCCAGCATCCATCCCAACAGACAGATCTTTGAACGGGAGGACAGCGACGGTTCTCAGACCATCATCGGTCGAATCAGGAACTATCCCTTTCGGCGCAAAGTAATATCCTCCTATGGCTGCTAAAATTGCCACAATGGGAAGGGCTAAGACCGCGACTTTGGTTGCGAATGTTCGTGAAGATGGGCATCGCGATTTAATCAGTCGGGGAGTAAACGAGGAAACATCCTCCCAAGGTAAGAAGACCCGATAGATTTCTAAGGGAAGGGTGATGTTCTTCAGCTCTTGTGGGCCGAGATTCACCAGATGGAGTTCGACTTTGTTGTGCACATGATCATAGACTTGCTCGGAAATACAGATTCCTCCGGGTTCGGCCAATGGCTCGATCCTCGAGGCAATGTTGACACCATCTCCAAGAACATCTCCATCCTGATGGACGATATCGCCGACATGGAGTCCGATCCGAATTTGAAACACACGTTCTGGGTCGGATGAATTGTTGCGATCATGGACCGCAGTCTGCATCGCAACCGCACACTGGACCGCTTGAATAGCGCTCGCAAATTCTGCCAGGTAACCGTCTCCCGTGGATTTCACGATGACACCATTATGGTCTTGAAAGAGTGGTTCGAGTAGTTCGCGGTGGTCGCCTAGAATGGACAAGGCGAGGGACTCGCTCCTTTGGGAGAGGGCGCTGTAACCGACGATGTCGGTAAACATGATCGCAGCTAACCGGCGGTCTTCGTGGCTCATTTCTATATCTCTTCGCGCGGGGCCGATTGGCAAGTTGGGATTTCAATCGGGCCTATTCTAGAGGAACGTGTGGAAAGGTCCAATAGGAACGGAGCCTTTTCCCGACAATCCATTTGGTTTAATTATTCAGATCCGATTCAAAGAACTCGGTCGACTCATCCAGTGTGATGAGATGTCGCCCAACCCGACCCCCTGTTCCTTGGATAAAGGCGACCTTTTCAACGACTCCCGCCCTGTTCAAACGCATCCATGCAAATTTCGCGTTGAGCACGATATCCCGAAACACCAGCTCTTTCACTGCACCTTGGGTAGAGAGTAAAAAAATATCTGTTTGTCCGTTACCAAGGGCGACCTGGACAATTTTTACATCGGGCTGAAGGTGGGGAGACATGACATGGGACCGCGCAATGAGAGGGTCTCCTTCATAGGGTTCGAGAATTGCCAGGAAAGTGGATTCCAAATCATCTCCGGGTGATGTCCGAGTGGTAAGAACTGTACGGACCCCGCCTTCCTCACTTGTCGTAAAGCCTCCGGGATTGACCCACGATTCCGCCAGAGTCACTTGAGTATTTGGAGTCAGGTCGGTTAGTCTTAGGTTGACTTGCCTCGACTCCCTCAAAATCCCATATCGGTCCTCGACCTGCCAATCCACCTGCCAGCCATCGTCTGGGTCTGGGTCGGTCTTGGAGTCAGTCATTTGTGTTTTCTCTCCCCAGGGCTCTGAATCGGTCAAGTCGAGTCCTTGATAGAAAAGTGCTCCAAAGGAACTGTGGTAAATCCTTGTATGTTCTTTGCCGCCTACCACATGGAAAAAATCAAGCGCGTATGAATTCGAGTCGTCAGTATCGACAAGAAAGAGAGTCCTTTCGTATCTCGACACTCCATAGATTTCGGGGCCCGATACCTTCATGGCTCGGAAAGTTTCTCCATCAGCGAAGAACTCTGTCTTTCCGGAGGCATCTTTTTGTTCCTGTCCATCCACCACCACAGTGTTGTGAGCAAGAGTGCTTTTGTACCACCTCGACCGAGGACTTCCCCACCCTCCGAATTGAACCGCGGGATATCCAAAATCGGGGAGGAGATCGAGGCCCTTGGCAAAGAGTCCAATATTCATCCCGTCCTTGTGGCTGTGCCCGCCATCAGAATCGTAGTCGATCCAGAGGGACCGCTCGTTCTCACCGCTCCCCGACCTGAGAATGGCCAAGTGCCACTCTTCCTTGTTCACACTCTTGAGTGGAATAACCTCCCCAACCTCTTCGATGATCTCCGCAACAGTAGATCGGCGCTTGTCGGAATCATCGACGAATAAATCATGAGGCAGCCCTTCTGTGGTTCCACCGTTAGCTGAATAGAGAACTTGAACATAGGCTGGATCTTGGGTCTCCTCGTAGAGGGACCAGAGGAACGAATACATTGAAGGAACCAATGATGGATTTTCTCTGAAAATGACCCCCACATAAGTTGGGTGAGGTTTGGCCACCCACCCGGTGTCGCCAGAGAGCGGATAGTATTTTTGGCCGCACCAAGTATCGATGTGGAACCGATAGGTCTTCTTTAGGTTGGGGTGGCGATCCATCAGGTCGCCCAAGAAGGAACCATCCATCCGAGTGTAGAGTCCCAGGAACTCGGCCAATGATTGGATGACGAAGGCCGAATAATTGGCGAGACCTTTTTCGCCGGTGACTCCATCTACAGCGGTCGCCTTGTCGATCATCGCATCCAGGTGTTCCATCACCTCAGCTCGATTGTCCGGCCATCCGAGGACTGTCATGATGACCGCGACACAGATCTCTCTACGAGGATAATTGGAATGAATCTTGTGTTGGTTCTCAAGGGCATCCCTTAGGATCCGGTCTTCAATGTTCAGACGGATCTCGGAGAGGGAGGATTTCGAGTTCGCGAGACCGCACTCCTTGGCTTTAGAGGAAAGAAAATTGACCAGTTCTAGATTGTCTTCGAGACCGGGAAAGATCTGGTCATAGGCTAAGGCCAATTCCCGGGTCTCCTCACAGGCGTCATGCCAAGTAGTGATATAACCCGCGCTGCCGGGGCCCTCATAAAGAATCCCCTGGGTTTTGAATTCGAAATTTGGATAATGATCGGCGACTCGATCGAGAAGGATGGCGGCTTTGTGAGCGTATTTTTTATCGCCGGTCAGGGTGTAGGCATCGGCTAGATTGGAAACTCCATTCGAGACCGCCTTCTTCCATTGGCCATAGATGAGATAGGCTCCGATAAATCGCCAGCGGAGTTCCTTGTCTCCATCGGTCACCACATACCCTTCGCCATCATCGACACCGAAGAGGTGTTTAGGGTCATTCGGGTCGGGATGTTCCTCGTTATAAAGGAGAGCCCGATCCGCTAAATCGGGATCGAACACCCCATCCTTTCCAAGACCGGAATCATAAAACTTTTTGAAGTCGTTCTTTGGAAAGGATTCCTGACAATGAGGACAAGTGGTCTTCCAGGGTTTCTCGAGCGGATTCATTTCCCAGTTGTACATGGGGACGGGTTCTTTGCAGGAAGGACAATAACCATCGGACCAGACCATCCAGGACCGATCGATGGAGGGTCCATACATGAGACTCCAGAGTTCTTCATCGGAAAATCCCATCCAAGGTTTCGCTTTGGCGATCATCCGCTCCTTGGCTTCGCGGGCCCATCCGTGTCTTTCCAAGTTCTGTTCGAGCGCCTTCATGAGAAGCGGAGGGTAGAACGCGGAGGAACTTTTTGTGGGTTCCGCGGCCTGAGCGAGGATGGCCGAAAGAGGGATGAGTGGAATGGTGAGAAGGAACCGGATTGGGAACATCGAAAGAGACCTCGGGAGTAAAGAATAGAGGGATGGTACCTGTAGTCGGGTAGGCCGGAAACCCTTGTTAGGATCAGGGGTGCTGCTTTTGAATCATCCCCTTGTAGCCCGGCATCCCTCCGCCGGGATGGGGTCTTCCATGCTGATCATGCCAGGTCGTGGCCTCCGGGAATGAGTTCCCGGGCTACGACATTACAGGGTCCAATCCCGCTCGAGCAAGATCGAGAGGATGCGCTCGGCGGCGTGACCGTCGCCATAGGGGTTAAGTTTCTGGCTCATCGATCGGTGCGCCGCATCGTCACTGAGAAGTCGGGAGGACTCCTCAACGATTCTCTCCGTGTCATTCCCGACCAAGATAACCGTGCCCGCTTCTACCGCTTCTGGACGTTCCGTTGTATCGCGGAGGACAATGACCGGTTTGCCAAGCGAAGGGGCCTCCTCTTGAATCCCGCCGCTATCGGTCAGGATGAGATGGGCACGGGTCATGAGCGAAACGAATGGAGCGTAGGGAAGCGGCTCGATCAGGTGAACATTGGGCAGCCCAGTCAGGTTGCGTTCGACCGGCTCGACCACCCGCGGGTTACGATGAACGGGATACACAAAGGCATGATCCGAATACTTTTCGGCCAAGGTCTTTATTGCTTTGCAGATCCTTTCGAAACCCTCGCCAAAAGATTCGCGACGATGCGCGGTAATCAGAACAAGTCGACGGTCGCCAATTTTTCCCTCGATATCCGAATGCTCGCTGATCATCCCCTTCTCAATTCGACCATTCATCCATAAGAGCGCATCGATAGCGGTGTTCCCAGTCACATGGATTCGGTCATCGGAAATGTTTTCTTTCAGCAGATTCTCGCGCGCTCGTTCGGTCGGGGCGAAGTGAAGGTCGGCCAAGGTCGAGGTGAGGTGACGGTTCAGCTCCTCGGGAAATGGGGAGTACTTATCGTAAGTCCGCAAACCCGCTTCGACATGGCCGACAGCGGTCTGGTGGTAGTAGGAAGCGAGGGAGACCGAGAAAGTGGTGGTCGTGTCTCCATGCACCAAAACAAGATGGGGATCAAAGTCATCGAGAACCGGTTTCATTCCGGAAATTACACGGGCGGTCAGCTGGTAGAGATCCTGTCCCGGCTGCATCAGATCGAGATCGTAGTCGGGCTCTATCCCGAACAGGTCGAGAACCTGATCGAGCATCTCGCGGTGTTGGGCGGTCACACAGATCTTCGTGACCAACCGATCGCAGTCGAGAAGTTGGCGGATGACGGGCGCCATTTTGATCGCTTCGGGTCGGGTGCCAAAGGTGATGAGGACACGCGGGAGGGAGGCCATATCAACCCGATGTCGAGAGATCGATGGTCTGCCAGGCAATAAAGAAGGCCATCGATCCACCGATCAATGTATTTCCAAAATTCAGAATCTCATTCTTCCAGGTGAACTCTCGTTGAATCATCGCTCCGCCCACGCTCTCGGCGGAGGAACCGCAAAAGGCGGAGAGGATAATAATAGGGATGGCGACCGCGTGATCGATCGCTCCCAGGAGCCACGCCATGACCGCGATGAAGATGGCGCCCCCGAGTCCCAAGAGAGTTCCCTCCATGGAGATGGCCCCTTCCGTGCCGACTGGTACCACTTCACCGGTGGTCGGGAGGACCGGGTGACGGCCATAGACCTGTCCGAGTTCGCTGGAGAGTGTATCCATCATCGCTGTGGCCAGGCTGGCGACCAACCCGATCATCATCCACTCGTGGTATTGGGTTGCCGCCGCGAAGAATGCGAAGAGGACGGGGACTCCGCAGTTGGCGACGACATGACGGGCACCCCGTCGGCCTCCATCTTCCTGGGCAAGTCCGCGAAGGTTCTTCCAGCGATATCCATGTTTGGTGGCCAGAGTTCCCAGCACAAAGAAGAGGACCAGGAGGATGTAGACATGCCACCCGCCGCAATAGGCGAGAATCGTGCCGAGGATCACCCCCGCCCAGGTCGCGCTGCCATGGATGACCCGAAAGGAGGTCAGCGCCGAAGCCAGAATTCCATTGACCAAGAGGGCGAAGATCATGTTCAGTCCACTCAACTGGTCGAGGCGGTCGACATCGATGAAACCCGCACTCCAAAGGACCAGGGCTCCCGAGAGTGGGACTGTCAAATTGTCATTGATCGGGAGCGGGAGGGATTCGACCCAGGTGGCAACCGCTGCGGCGATGATGGTTGCCACCATCCATTTTTCGAAATCTTCTTGGAACAGTTCGGGTTCCACAAAGTAGACCGCGGAAAAACAGGTGGCGGCGCCGGCGATGAAACAGGCGGTGGCTCCTTGAAAAGTTTTTTGAGGATTCCATCGGAGAGGGATCGGTTTTCCAA
>JAJDBZ010000163.1 GCA_029261095.1 Candidatus Omnitrophota bacterium
GGAGCCAATGTCCTAGATTGTGTAAGGCGTAGTAGGGATATCCCCCCCATACTTCATCCCCGCCATCACCCGCAAGCGCCACTTTCATATGCTTACCGACCGCCTTCGAAATAGCCCAAGTTGGCCAGGCCGAAGAATCACCCAACGGTTGGTTCATGGCCGCGACGATCGCCGGTAAATCGGATTGGTCAAAAGGTTCCAGCAGGACCTCGTGATGGTTGGTCCCGAATGTCTGAGCCATTTCCGCAGCGAGGGGGAATTCGGAGTAATAGGATTCCCTGAATCCGATCGTAAAAGTAGTCAGACTTTTGCCCATCTGGGATGCAGCTTCTCCGACCAGATACCCAGAATCGATACCTCCCGACAAAAAGGCCCCTACTGGAACGTCCGAAACCAAATGATGCGCCACGCTCTCCTTGAAAGCGTCTTCGAACAATGAGATGGCGTCGCGTTGTGAGAGGACCCTCTTCGGGTCATAGGTCGGTCGCCAATATCGCTCGACTTCAACCTCTTCGTCGAGACTGGTGCAAAGCCTAGAAGCAGGGGGGAGTGAATGCACGTTCTCATAGATTGTCAGCGGAGCGGGGATGCAAAGTGTGTCCAAGTACCACCTGAGCCCTCGCCGATTTAACCGCCAACCACCGGGAGCAGCGAGTTCTCGAATCGATTCCGGAAGAGAGTCTTCACGACCGGTTTCACCAAATGACTGGAGCATTGCCTTTAACGCGGGAAGGGTCGATGCAAAAGCGAGACCATCGGGTCCTCCACACCAGAAGAGAGGTTTGATCCCGAAGCGATCCCGAGAGAGATGGATCGATCTTTTCCGGGAATCCCAGATCGCAAAGGCAAACATCCCACGAAGACCGAGCTCCCAGTCGGGGGCATCGTCTTCTTTCAGGTGGACCAGCACCTCAAGATCGTTTCCAGTCGAGAACAAATGCTGTTTCTCCAGCAGGCGATGCCGTATTGCGGAATGGTTGTAAATTTCCCCATTTCCCACCGCATGAAATCGGTGCGATTCGTTGGTAAACGGGGGAGAGGGCCCCTGAGGATCGATAATGGCCAGCCGCCTCATGCCAATCAGAACCCCGGGCTCTCGGTGGATTCCCAACGAATCGGGCCCGCGATTCGAAAGAACCGATGATGCGGCTTCAATGGCCTCCTCGGGTACCATCGAATCTTCAGAAAGGAGCAATCCAAAAATTCCACACATTATGTTCGAGACGATAGGGGAGATTGAGGGATGGAACAACGGGAACCCATCGGATAATCTTGCCCCAGACATTGACTCCAGCGAAGGCCCCTGATCTATGCCAAAGAGAGATTCCCATAATCCCATGCACATTCGTCTTTCCGACGATCGCAGAACTAGATTGCTCGAACATACAGCGCTTTTTTTCAATGATGAACTCGACCAGGAAATCAGCCCGTTCCAAGCGGAACGGCTACTCGATTTTTTCGTCAAAGAGTTGGGACCTCCCGTTTACAATCAAGCAATTCAAGACGCGAGGGGGTTCGTACAATCAAAATTAGAAGACCTCGAGGGAGAATTCTACGAGCCGCTCGAGGATTAATCCTTTGTCCGTTCGTTCCTCCTTGTCGTAAGAGGGAGGAGATTCTAGTCTAAGACATTCTAACCAATCAGAAGATAAAGGGGACACAAACAATGGCTCATCTTTTAGACAATCAAGTAGCGATCATCACCGGTTCCGGCCGTGGGATCGGCGCCGCGGCCGCAAGAATGTTTGCTCTTGAAGGAGCCAAAGTGGTGGTGACTGACCTTGATCGAGAAGTTTCGGATCAGGTCGCCGAGGAAATTGTTGCCGGGGGGGGTGAAGCGATTTCTCATCCTGGAGATGTCACCGGCCCCAAGTTTGCCGACAACATTCTAAAGGCGACTGTCGAGGCCTACGGGAAAGTTAATATTCTGGTGAATAACGCGGGGTATACTTGGGATGCGATGCTCCACAAGATGACAGACGAACAATGGCAGGCGATGCTCGATGTCCATAACACCGCCCCCTTTCGACTGATTCGCGCCGCCACTCCCTACATGCGTGATGCCGCCAAAAAAGAGATGGAAGCCGGTCAAGAACCGGAGAACCGTTGCATCATCAACATTTCCTCTACCTCCGGACTCCATGGGAACATCGGTCAGATCAACTATGCGACCGCCAAACTCGGACTGGTCGGACTCACCAAGACAGTTGCAAAGGAGTGGGGGGCTTTCGGTATCCGTTGCAACGCGGTCGCGTTCGGTTACATGGACACCCGTCTGACACGCCCGAAGGAGGCCGGCGAAAAGATCTCGGTTCAGGGCAAGGACGTCGACTTGGGAATACCCGATAAATTACGAGGAGGTTTCGAACACCTCATCCCGCTCCGTCGAGGCGGCACCGCCGAGGAAGCCGCAGGAGGGATTCTTCTAATGGCATCCCCCCACGCTGGTTACATCACCGGCCACACCCTCGAGGTGACAGGGGGGATGGGCATTTAGCCAGTGACGGCTCGGATTCCGGCAACAAAAGAATAAGGCCCCTATGGATGGATGAAACCTGAGAGTAGAGTCTCGGGTATTAGGCGCCAGGCTTTTTCTTGAAATCGGAAAGTGAGAGACCCTTCTGCTCCAGCTCGAAATCTATGAGACGGAGCAAGGCCCATTCTTCGAGTATCCCACTGACTTTGATTCCATCGATCACCATGAAAGGGAGATTGGAGACACCGACCACCGCTGCCACTTGTCGGTGCCGCTCCAAACCTTCTGGACTTCGGCTGTTTTTCCAAGTTTCTAGAATCGTCTCATCGGATAGTTCACATTCTTCTTTGGCAAGGTAGGTCAACAGGTCTTCGTTTAAGATGAGACCGTTGGAGTAAAGCAGGTCTTGCAGCTCCCAAAACGCTTCATTCCCTTTCTCTCGATAAACGACAAGAGACAAGTGCGCCGCAGGGCATGAGAACTTGTGGTGCAGGTTGTCGATGGCCATCGGATTGCAATCGGTGTTCGATGGAGCCAGAACTGCGGTCATCCTGACCATACCCGGATAATCGTCCATGATGTCGTTCCAAACCTTCTTGGCCATGATGCAGTACGGGCACTCATGATCTCCGAACATGACCACCTGAATCGGAGCGTCTTTCGGACCCAATGTCGGGAAGGCTTGCACCCAAGGAGTTTGAATCCGTTCGACTTCGCCCCTCATGATCTCCTTAATCCCTCTCTTGTAGAGGTACCACTCGCGTTCTTGGTGAACCAGGACGAAGCCGAAAACAGTGAAGAGGCTCACCATCAGGGCTGTGCGAAGGATATTTCCCTGAGATCCAAAAAGGGTTCGAGCGTCCCATCGAATGAGGTAACGGTAGGGCAAGTCCAACTTCAAACACGCGCGCCACGCGATGATGGTTGTCAGAAGATTGATGGTATAGTCGCCTATGCAGAGTACACAAAGTGTTTTGACCTGAGTGAATAAAGCCCACCCAAAATATCCCGTCGCGCCCACCCAGACAAATCCGAGAATTCCTAGATGAAAAAAGGATGAGAGAAGGAATGGGCCCCCATTGAGCAAGCCCAAACCGGCGATCGCAATGACCAGGAAATAGGTCGCTGCCCCGTAGATTGAAATCGGTCGACCCCAAAGGTACGAGTACTCGCTCTGGAAAGCCTTTTCACAACTCGAAAGCTCGTTAAATGAGCACCAAGTTGTTTCGCCTTCCTGAGATTTTCTCAATTCGCGGTACGATTCGAGAGACAGACCCAGGCCGAGGAACCCCAGTGTCAGTATGATCCAAAGGTTCCTTCGAGCAAACAGGCGCTTGGGGTTATGGTTGGTCATTCATTCAATGGTGAGAATCTGGGGTGAGTAAGACTATCCCAACTGGAGAAATGGGTTGGTCTCTCTTTCCTGTCCTATCGTTGTTGAATTTCCGTGGCCCGGATACACCACCGTATCGAGCGGTAGCGTCATCAGTTTATCACGGATACTCCTATGCAGTTGGTGAAGGTCGCATCTGGGGAAATCGGTCCGACCTATGGAACCTTCAAAGAGCACATCGCCACAAATGACCCATCCTGCTCCCCTAAAACTGACCGAACCCGGGCTATGTCCGGGCGTGTGCAGGATTTCAAGATCACGGCCTGACCATTTATCAAAGACTCCCTCTTCCAAGAAGAAATCAGCGGGCGGGGAGGTGAAGGGTGAGAAGAATGCCGAGAGATTGATCATCGGGTCTGACAGACAATCCGCGTCTTTTTCATGAATCCCAAGCGGGACACCCCACTTCTCTTTGGCATATTCGTTGGCGCCGATATGGTCGGCGTGTCCATGTGTTAGAAGAATGAATTCGATTTCGGCCTTCTTCTCATCGACCCACTGTGCGATTCTCGGCCCATCCGCACCTGGATCGACCAGCAAGCATTTGCGGGTTTCGGGGTCGATGACCAAGTAGCAATTGGACTCGAGGTCCCCCACTGGGAGCTGATGGATTTCGAGTGTATGTGTCTTGGTCTCGGTCATGGCAATGTAAACCTGATGGAATCGGAACCGATGTTGCCGACTTCATCTTTCGCGCGAAGGGTCAGGGAGTGTTCTCCCGATTCCAATCCTTCCACCTTGATTTGAAACTCTTCTTCTAACTCATCGAGGATCCCATCGCTTGATAGAAGAGGCCGAGCCTCGTCTTCCTTTCCATCAACCATGACCTCCGCCTGAACAAGGCGAGAAAGTGAATCTTTGATGATGGCCTGTACCGAAAAATTACCCGAAGCCGTAGACTCATCCTTCCAGTCTGTGACCTCGGGGGCAGTTGAATCTTTGCGAAAGGGTTCGCTTGTCCACACATCGGAGAGCGCGATTGACGATGGATTAGATGCCTCATCGCTGGCTTTCAGCCGAACTTCGTATTCTCCATCTGGAATCCCGACCAAACTCCAGGTGTGCTTGGTGGCCGTTAGGTCCTCTTCAATGACCTTCCAGAGACTCTCTCCTACCTGACGGTACGAAAGGAGATATTCGAGAGTGTCCTCATTTGGATCTTCGACCTTCCAATCAATTTGCACCGAAGAGATGGAACCCGGTTTCGATGAGGACTTCGTTGACGCGGTACTCTTGCTCGAACTTGAACTAGAGGACCCGTTCGAGGACTTTGAGGTGCTGGAGGAAGACTTGCTCCCTCCGATTGTCACCGTATTGATAACCGGCGCTTGGTTAACCCTCTGATAGACGATCTCAACTTCACTGACTTGAGCAGTCTCACCATTGTCAGTCCCGCCGAAACGAGCCCGCCACTGCAGAAATCGGGCGCTTGGGCTCAGAACCACAGTGTGCTCTTCAATAGGGTCCGACCAATCGCTCCAGGTGTCGTCCGGCTCTTTTGTGCTTCCAGAGCGGGTTTGAAAATCAAGAGTTGCTCCCGATGGTAGATCGGCCACCCAGGTCATCATGCCCCACTGTGCGGTCGATTTTGCATCCAATGGTTCCGAGGCGTACTTCCCACCATCGTTGGTTCCGAGTGGAAGGACGAGAACCTCGGCGGGATTGCCTGTTGCGACCCATACACCACCGGTCTTCCTCGGGAGAATGGTCAAGATCTCTTTAGGCTCCGTGGTGGTTAGAAGGTTCAGTTTGTTGTATTCCCCAAGACCGAAGAGTTTTCCTTCATCACCCGTACCGAGAACGAGACGGTCATCCCAAAAATGAAGGCAATTGATCGCTGCTTTATCCGCAGTCGCTAACTTAACGGGATTCCCCTCACCATCGATCCGGATGAGCTCGGAATTAAGATCCGTGGAGTTTCCAGATCTCCCCCCTGTTGGAGTCGGAGTGTCTCTGGGGGGTTCGATCTTTACAGTTGGAATGATTCCAGCGAACAAGTTCCCATCCGAATCAAGAGCAAGCGCCTTGGCTTCGTCATTTTCTGAATCATATAGAATTCGCAGGTCCTTATCCTCGTCCACGACTCCGACCCAGCCACTTGGGGATGTTCCAAAATAGAGTTTTCCCTGACCATCACTTTGAATCGAAAGGATGTGTTTCTCCTCAAGGTCGGCGATCTCTTCGGTTTCCCCCTTTGGGTCCATCTTGATGATCTTTCCTTGGTCGCCCGTCGCGAGTATGAAGTTTCCTTCGGAATCGATTTCCATTCCCCAAATGTATTTCTCTTTGGTGGCGCCAACTAAGGTGACCGCTCCATCGGATGCAATTTTGTAGACTTTGCCTTCAGGCGA
>JAJDBZ010000164.1 GCA_029261095.1 Candidatus Omnitrophota bacterium
CCCAGGGACCACGATATCCGCTCCGGCTTTTTTGAGGAGTGGAACTGTTTCCCTCCGGATTGCTCCATCCGCTTCGATCTCGAAACTCAACCCTCGTTTCTCTCGCTCCGCGACCAACGCCTCGATCTTTTCGTAAGTCCCATCAGCGACATCAGTCACTCCTTTGATCCCAACATCGGTCCCCAGGACGACCACTAGGTCCATTGTTTCCCAAAATGGTTCGAGTTCTTCCACCCCTTGCCGAACGGCAAGCGAAACTCCCACCTCCATCTTTCCATCTGTAATCGACTGAACCAGTCGGTTGTGATCAGCGGAGGTGCCCGGGTAAAAAATGATCCGATCGGCACCAGCCTGCTGGAATGGGTTAATCCACTTTTCCGGATTTTCGCAGATCAAATGAACTTCGAAGGGGACCTGTGTATGAACGCGGATAGATTTGACAAGGTCGGGAAAGAACAGGAGCGTCTCCGCATATCGACCATCGGCCACATCCAAGTGGTAAAAATCGGAATAGGGTTCGGACTTTTTGATTTCACTTTCCAGGTTGGAGAGGTCCGCAGACCAAAGTGAGAGAGAAGTTTTTAGCATACGGTTCAGTTCCTTTTTCCTCAAAAGTCAGAAGTGAAAGGGTAGTGGCAACCGCGCCAAATGAGAATTCGACTCCCCATTTCAGATTTTCATGGGTTACTTTTGGGCGTAAACAGCCGTTGTTTCTAGAGTTACGAGAAGTATTTAAGAGAACATTCGGTTTCGCGATGATTAAGATTCGCTCAAAAGAATGCACGGTACCACCCCTTCTCCCCTGAGTATCGCTCCTAGTAAATCCTTGGCTCTCGCTTTGGTCCTCTTCTCCCTTGGGTTTTATGGATCGAATGGATTTGCCCAACCCGAGCGCGAGAATAATTGGCTCTGCATGGATGCCCCGAACCGTGACATGGCCTATCACCTGATTCCCAACCGAGAGTTTTCAACCCTAGGGGTCCCCTTTCGAACCAATCAATTTGGATTTCGCGACCAACCGGTTTATCAAAAGGACGTGAACACGTTCAGGATCCTTTGTTTGGGAGATTCGGTCACATTCGGTACAGGTGTCCGGAACGAGGAGACCTTTCCAAATGTGCTGGAAGCGGTTCTCTCGCGGCATGGTGCCCCCAACAAACGCATCGATGTGATCAATGCTGGAGTGAGCGCATACAACATCCGGAATATTCGCGGGCTTCTCGAAGAATATGTGGACGATCTCCAACCCGACCTGATTGTTTACACCTTTGTGGAAAATGATCTGGATGACAGCGTTTCAGTCGGGCCTGGCGGGTGGCTGATGGCGTTAGATCCGGCCAAATCTCCGGAAGAGCCCTACGTTTCCGACGATTTTCCGGCGGTCTGGTTGATGCGGCGGAAAGAGTCCCAGAAGGCGGGTATCTTCGGCAAGGTCTTTTCCCTCTTCGACAATCCGCTCGCTGAGGTCTCGAATACGCCACCGCCTCTCTTGTTTGGAGACCATCTCGAAGCGAAAAGGAGGTGGAGTTTTTTTCAGTCGGAGCTTAACCAGATCAACCAAATCTGCCGACAAGTGGGCTCTCCTTTCTTGGTTCTTTCCTTCGCATTGAGTGACCATTCGGAACCGGTAACTCAAAAGGTTTTGGAGACATGCCAACAATTGGGAATTCCTCATGCCTCGAGTCTTCCACTCTTTCACCAGGACACCTACATGAGGGACCATTCCCTGGGCTACGATCCCCATTTCAATTCTCAGGGTCATCAACTTATGGCGGATAGACTGCTCTGTTTTCTCATCGATCAACAGACTCTGCCTGCCGACTTCTTTGGCAAGCCTTTGCCTCATAACCACTTTAGTGAAGCGATGAATCGGCACACGACAGATTCATTGAGAGCGAAAGCCTTGGAGGCTCCTTCAACTATCGATCTTCAAGATGGAGAGGGAGTGCTGGGGATGCTTGCCGGAGTCGACACCGAAGGGAGGATGGCGCGTTATTCTTTATTTCGTTTGGGGGGAACCGGAGATCTCATTCGGGTAACCGCCTCGGACCTGATGGGCACTCGAGAGCGCCCTCAAGACCTTCGTTTGGAGGTCGAAGGGGAATCGATTCAATCCCCGGGACCTGTCTCGGGTCGAACTTCACAGTTTTCGTTTGCACTCCCTCAGAGGTTCTGGAATCGGAATGTGGAAATCCGCCTCGTCGCGGGGGGACCCGTGTGGATTCCCACTCCAAGCGACCGTCTGAAAGGTGTGACCCCCCAGTCCCTCCGACTCTACAAGATCGAGCGCGCATCGAGTCGTTGATCTACGGTGTGGGCGAAGGCGATCTACATCTCCTCCGGCGCCGCCACCCCCAACAGGGTGAGACCCGTCTTGAGTACCGTGGCGACTGCGTGGACCAGCAGAAGACGTGTCCTCGAAATATCTTCCTCGTCCACTAACACATGGTGAGCGTTATAAAATTTGTTGGCTTTGTCGGCTACCTCGAGAACGCTCTGGGTGACGAGGCTCGGCTCGTATTGTTCGCCCGCGCGGCGGATCTGGTCCGGGAATTCCTCGAGCGCTTGAAGGAGACTTTTTGCCTCATCGTTGTCGAGCGCGTCGAATTGAATTTCATCGATCGTGGTGTGGGGTTCCAGACCCCTTTGCTTCGCCTTGCGAAGAATGCTGCGGAAACGGGCGTGGCTATACATCGCGTACGGCCCGGTTTCCCCTTCGAAAGTCAGAATTCGATCCCAGTCAAATGTCCAATCCTTGATGCGGCGACGAGTCAAGTCATAGAAAACGATCGCACCGACCCCGACTTGTTCCGCCACCTCGGCGCGGTTATTGAGAGCTGGGTTCTTTTCGGAAATGATCTTATCGACTCGCTCGACAGCCTGGTCCAACACATCCTCTAGAAAGACCACCTTACCGCGTCGCGTACTCATCATCCCATCCGCGAAACTGATCAAACCGAAAGGAACATGCTCGCAATCCTTGGCCCAAGGTTCACCCAAGAGTTCCAAGACTTTGAAAACCTGTTTGAAATGATCGTTCTGAGCGCTTGCAACAAAGTACAAGTTCTTATGAAACTCGTAGGTGTCGTGACGGTAATACGCGGCTGCTAAGTCGCGAGTCGCGTAGAGGGTCGCGTCATCGCTGCGCTGGATGAGGACAGGGGTGAGGCCATACTCTTCGAGATCAACGATTTTCGCTCCGCGCGATTCTTCGAGGAGGTTCTTTTCTTCGAGACGTTGGATGACTCGCACCATCTTGTCGTTGTAAAAAGCCTCCCCTGAATAAGAATCGAACTCCACTCCAAGCCGTGTGTAGATGCGGTCGAACTCCTTGAGGCTGATCTCCTTAAACCAGGTCCAGAGTCGAAGCGCCTCCTCGTCCCCATCTTCGAGTTTCTTGAACCACTCCCTCCCGCGGTCGTCCCATGAGGGGTCCTCTTCCGCGAGTTTGTGAAATTTGACATAGAGCTGAAGGAGGCCCTGGATCGGGTCGTTGCCCTCCAAGTCGACCTCATCTCCCCATTCTATATAGGCCACCATCAGCTTCCCGAATTGGGTCCCCCAGTCGCCAAAGTGGTTGATGCGGATACATTCATAACCTTGGAAGTTGAGGATATTGGCCACCGAATGACCAATCACTGTGGAACGGAGGTGTCCGACCCCAAAAGGTTTCGCAATGTTGGGAGAAGAGAAATCGAGGACAACCTTTTTGCCGGACCCTACCGCGGAACTGCCAAACCGATCGCCGTTTTCGAGAATAGATTCCAATAAATCACGGGCCTGAGATTTCGGGTCGAAAAAGACATTCAAGTAGGGACCCACCGCTTCGATCCGATCGACGCCCTTAGGAAGTTCTTGGGGAAGGGAATCGGACGCTTCTTTGGCGATCTGAGCGGGAGCCTTCCGTTTTTCTTTGGCAAGTTTGAAACAGGGGAGGGCCAGGTCGCCCATCTTTCGGTCGCCCGGAACTTCAATAGTGGACTCCACCCAATCTTTATCGACACCCAGGGCGGTTCGAAGGACATCGACAATGGTGTCGTTCACGGATTCGTTCGGCATGGAATTAGATTCGGCTCCTATTGTGATCGGTGGAATAACAAACCCCCTCGGTGCAGAACACCGAGGGGGTTTGGAATCATCGCGCGGTTTTCAAACTTCCGGTCAATCGGGGTTGGCGAGATTTGCATCCCATTTCGGACCATGATTGACAGCCTCTTTATCGCTGACACGTGTCTCCTCGGTGAATTCGAAATTCGCGTTCTTGTCGATCCACTCCTGGGAGGATTCAGAGTCGGGAACACAAGCCTCCACCGGACAAACCGGGGCGCAGGCATCGCAGTCAATGCACTCATCGGGATTAATGTAAAGCATATCGTCTCCCTGATAAAAACACTCCACCGGGCAGACCTCGGCGCAATCGCCATATTTACAGTCGACACAAGATTCCAGCACCACGTAAGTCATTCGAAATCTCCTCTATAATTTGCTCGGATCTCTTTGGGACTATCCCCAATTTAAACCATTATATTACCCCCGATCCAATCGTATGTACAGAAGGATCAGCGTCGTAGTAGGGTCGACCGAGCTTGCGGCACTTAGCAGGAAATGGTCTCTTACACCTTCATCTTTGAAAGGGGACTCTGACATTCGATGACAGGTAAGGAATTGAAGAAAGCCCTCCGGAACGGAAACCGGGTGTATGGGACTTGTGTGGTCTCTACCGCCCCTCAGTGGCCCGCGATGATTGCAGGGACTGGGCTTGATTTCGTTTTCATCGATACGGAACACATCCCAATCGACCGGACAGAACTCTCCTGGATGTGCCAGAATTTTGCCGCGAGGGGTCTACCCCCCGTGGTCAGAATCCCCAAACCCGATCCCTACCTGGCTTGTATGGTCCTTGATGGAGGCGCCCAGGGGGTGGTCGCTCCCTATATGGAACGGGTAGATCAAGTTCACGATCTGCGTGGCGCCACAAAACTGAGGCCTCTCAAGGGAGACCGCCTCGATCGGGTCCTTCGAGGCAAGGAAATTCTAGGCGAACCGCTCGATTCCTACATTGGGAATTTTAATAGTAACAATCTCTGTCTGGTGAATATCGAGAGTGTCGATGCGATCGAAGCGCTCGATGACCTGCTTGCGGTCCCCGATCTCGATGGACTCCTAGTTGGACCCCACGATCTCTCCATTAGCCTGGATATCCCCGAAGATTACCGCAATCCCAGGTTCACTGAGGCTATGAAAACGATTATCGAGAAAGGGCGCTCTGCCGGAGTCGGGGTTGGATTCCACTACTCCTTCGGAATCCAGGAGGTAATCGATTGGGCCCGGATGGGAGCCAATTTTATCATTTACAGCACCGATTTTTTCTTAGTACGGGATGCATTATTGAGGGATGTCAGCCTACTCCGCGAAACTTTTGGAGATGCGAGGAAACTTGAGGGGGAGGACGATTCGCCTACTGCGATTTGAAGAGACAAACCCCCTTATTCCACAGTCTCAGTTTGTTGACCCGCATCGGCAACCACCTCACCTTTGACTGCTGTGTCGATGGCGCTGGGTAGTGTGGAAACCTGCATTTTCGCTTCCCCGGTGTCGCGGTTCCAGACCAAAATGTCTCCATTCCAGGCCCCCGCGATGACTTTCCCGGTGACTTGATCGAAACGAGCCTGATACCCCCAATCCGGTAGATCGGGGTAGTCTTGTTGGTGCCCACCCTCCAGGTTCCAACGTCTCACCTTCTTATTCTCCCCTGTTGTCACCACTTGACCGTCCGCAGAGACATCGATGCTGAACACTTCTCCATCATGGGCACTGAAGTTACGAACTTGGGAATACTTCCAAGTGTCCCAAACAAAGACCTTGCCATCGCCGCCGGCCGTGAACAGCAGAGTCGAATCCTGGGTGTAGGCCATATCGTTGATCGCATCGGTGTGGCCGCGCAGGTTTTCAACCTTCCGCCCGTTTGCTGCCTGCCACAAAAAGAGCCCACCCGCACGATCCCCTGTCGCCAATACTTCGCCATCAGGGGTGAAGCCGATGCTGTGAATCCAGTCGGTGTGTTCTTCGCACTGGTAAAGAAGTTTTTTCGACTCGGTCGAGAATACTTTGACGATGCCATCCGGATCGCCCATTGCCACCATCTTGTGGTCCGGACTGATGTCGACCGCCAGGATCGTGTCATATCCCTCATGGAACTCTCCGGCACGCTCGCCGGTTCGGACATTCCAAACAACGACATCGCCCGATTCACCCACGCTCCCCCCCCCGGCGACCAATAGTTCGCCGTTCACACTAAAGGCCATCGAATAAATTTCACCTTCAGGGAAGGGAAGGGCTCCGATGAGGTGGTTTTTCTCAAGGTCGTATAACAATACCTGATCGAGACTTCCTACGGCCATTAATGGAGTCCTGGGATTCACCGCGATGGCCCGCGCGACATTGGGGCGCTCTTGATCCAAAGACGGAATACCGAGGTCGACCTCTGGCATCGGCGGAGGCCCGTCTGTAATTTCCGCGGCAATGAAGACAGGCATGGTTTCGGTGCTCTCCTCCTCGACCACCAGGATCTGAGAGTTTGCATCCACAGGGGCGCCCTGCTTAATCCAGGTCCGAATCTTGGCGATGGATTCTGGATCGAGCTTGTCTCCAGACAAAGGCATCTTGGGTTCTTCCTGATGATTGATAAGGCGGAAGAGGCGGCTGGCATCCGGTTTGCCTGGCACGATTACCTCACCCGAACTCCCGCCCTCGAGGGCATCCGAAACGGATTCAAGAGAGAGACCACTTCTCCGCTTATCGCGGTTATGGCAACTGAAGCATTTGGCCTCAAAAATGGGGCGGATATGTTCGGAGTAGCTCACCACCGCTTCCTGTTTCCCAGGGGTCATCGAAGCCATCTGTGTCATCGAGGAGGGATCGGCAGGGGCCATTGCGACCGCTTCAGGTTGAGGCTTTTGGATTTCAGCCCCTTTGGCGAATTTTTGGAGAATGGCCTGAAGCGAATCGAGGCGTGCCGTCAGATCCATAACTTGAGTTTCCATTGTCTCGGCTTTGGACCGTAAGTCGGCAACTTCCCCATCCCATTGATTAACCTGGGCTTTCATCTCTTTAAGGCTGTTGGCGATCTGGTCGGGGCTGACCTGCAACAGTTGATCGAGTGCCCCTTTCACCTGCTCGGGTGTGGGGCCTTCCTGTGCACAAATAGAGGGAGCGATCATTGCGATCAGCACCATGACGAGTAGTTTTTGTTTCATCATCCTCATTCTCTTCTTCCCCCAATTTACCCTATACACACCATCCATCAACTACCAATGCTCCAAGACTCCTGGGTCACGACGAGGTCACGAACCTGGTGCTGCCTCAGGAGCGGGGGCCGCCTCAGCGGCTTGTTCCGGAGCCGGTTCGGCTGCTGCTGGCTCCTCTGCCGGGGGAGCTTCTGGAGCTGGTTCCGCAGGTGCTTCCGCTGCTGCGGGTGCCATTTCTTCAGCTGCCGGTGCTGCTTCCGCAGTGGCAGCTTCGGCCGGGGCCGCTTCAGGCGCAGGTTCCGGAACCGGGGCGGGTGCAGGTTCTTCCGCCGGTGGCGCAGGAGGGTTCATTGCGGTCACCACACTCTG
Source organism: Candidatus Omnitrophota bacterium (assembly GCA_029261095.1). Taxonomy (GTDB): domain Bacteria; phylum Hinthialibacterota; class Hinthialibacteria; order OLB16; family OLB16; genus JACKFH01. The sequence goes on from JAJDBZ010000164.1 coordinate 7,617, forward strand.
CATGAATCCTTCAATCGTATCGATCCGCGCGCGAAAAGCGGTCGCTTTGGCCTCGAGATCGTCGGCTTGTTTCCTGAGGTTTGCCGCTTCGGTGGTCAGGTTGTCGACCTGAGTCTTCATCTCGTTGAAATGTGTGACCAGCGCATCCGGTCCCACTTTCGAGAGTTCTTCCAGGATTTTGCCGACATCAGGTCCCTCGGCCGCCGGAGCGTCCTCGGTATATCCCGTGCTCGGTCCAATAAAGCATGTCAAGGCTACGATCAGTATTTTCGTCAGGGTTCCAAACGTTTTCATTTTCATCATCGCACCTCCGCGATTTGTCACTGTATTTTAGAGCAGATTCTCTATTCCGTAATCCATCCTGCTCGATCTTTCTCTTTCACTCAACCGATACTCTTCATTAATGGTTAAACACAAACTCCTTCGAGTTGAGAATACTCCACAAGACATCCTCAAAAACTTGCTTGCGGTCTTCGGAGTCCGCGAGGAATCCCGTGATCGAAGTCTTTTCCGCATCAAGAGGACGGCGTGAATAGGCGGCCAAATAGAGTTCCTCGAGAATGGTTGCGTCCTCGGTGGTTGAAGAGACCAGGTTCGCCACCCTTCCGTTTTTGCTTTGAATTGCCGTGTCGATGGTCCCTCCATTAATGAGATGGAGCACCTGCCCGAGAGTCGGTTCTTCGCGTCGCTCGCAGGCGCAGACGCTATCGCGTATGGGCCTCCCGAATACCGACAGGAAATAATTTCCGCTGTTCCCATCTGCGACCTGGACTGCACGCGAGCCGCGAGGAAGATTTTTGAATTTGACATCGTGTTGAGTCACCGACGTGATCGCATCGAGGAGGAGTTCGGCAGGGAGCCTGCGGACTCGCTGACACGCGAAATTACGCGTGTCTTTCGACTCGGGGTCTCTTGGTCGGGTCGATTGCTGGTAGGTGTAGGAATTACAGATTTCTCGGACGAGCGAGCGAAGATCGTAATTGGTTTCAATGAGCCGTTCCCCAAGTTGATCGAGAAGTTCCGGATGAGTGGGGGGATTTGTGGCACGGACATCATCAACCGGATCGACAATTCCGCCGCCAAAGAAATGTTCCCAAACACGGTTCGCGATGTTCTTGGCAAACCAAGGGTTCTCGGGTGCAGTCAGCCATTCCGCGACGAGGGCGCGCCGGTCACGGCCTCCGATCTCGGGTTTATCTCCCCCCAAATACTTGGGAGGCATGGCCTGACCTGTTCGGAAATGACCGATTTCACCCGATTTCTTATCGTACAGGATGGCCTCACGCGGGTCGCTGGAACTCTTTCGGCCCACTTGTGAGAAGAAGGAAGCGAACGAATAATAATCGTCCATCGTCCATTGCTCAAACGGATGGTTATGACATTGGGCACATTTAATTTGCAGACCGAGAAAGACCTGGGCCACATTCTCGGCCATCATTTTTGGGTCGGTCTCGACCACATAATAATTGACCGCCGGTTCGGTAAAGTTCCCGCCTTGCGAAGTGAGCAACTCGCGGACCATCACATCGAGTTGTTTGTTACTTGCGAAGGATTCCCTGAGCCAATCGTTGTAGCGGTGCATGGCCTTGCGGTCGAGTTCGTTAGTGGCCTTAACTTTTAAGAGATCGGCCCATTTCATCGACCAGATTTCGGGGAATTCCGGACGGTCTAACAGTTCATCAATGAGCGCACCTCGTTTCCCCGGGTTTGTGTCCGAAAGGAAAGCAGTGGTTTCATCGACCGTGGGGAGGAGACCCGCAATATCCAAAAAGACTCGTCGAACGAAAACTTCATCGGAACAGGACTCCGCGGGAACAAGGCGGAGGTTTTTCAGTTTGGCGAAGATCTGGTCATCGACATAATTCGCCGCGGTCGCATCCTCAGGCCAGGACGGCTGTCCGCCCTCCGGGAGGACAATGGCCTGTGAGATCACAGCTAATTGGCCGAAGCGTGCAAGGAGATAAGCCTCTCCACGACTTGCGGATGTCAGGAGCCCTGTATCATCAACTTTCAAGACCGAATCGTCGTTGGTCGCGAGGATTGACAGATCGGTCACATCGCGGGTTGCGCCATCCGAGTAATGCGCAATGACGACCGACCGGTGTGTTTTACCTTCCCCCTCGAGGACAAAACTCTTTGGAAGGATTTCGAGTTTGGTCATTTCACGGACATCGGCGGGGTCGTCATACGCCCCTTCCTTGATCCACTGCAGCAGAGTCTTGTAAGAGTTCTCTTTGGACCGGATCACCACCCCGCCTTCGTGGTCGACCCAGCCGGAGGGTTTTTGGAGGAGAAGACTCGATTCGGGATCGGCCAGATTGATCCTGCGGCCCATCTGCTCACGTGTGAAATTCAAGTAGTCAAGGCTCGGGTCCTCCGAGAATAAAGACATTTTGAATCCATTCTTCCCTTTTGCGCTTCCGTGGCAGGCCCCGGTGTTACAGCCCGCTTTCATCAACACAGGTTCGATATCATGACGGAAACTGATCGGGGGTACCGATTCGACCTGTGTGACTTTGATGAGTTGCGTTGCTTCGAGGTCCCCGAAGCTGTAGGTGACTGTCGCGGTGCCGTTCCCCACAGGAGTGAAGGTACCCGATTCATCGATCTGGGCGATGCCTTCGATCGAGAGAGACGCGGTCGCCTCGAGAGTTCGGTCCACCGTCACTCCATTTTCCAATGTCTCCACAATGATGGTTCGGTGACGGGCATCGGTTTGGTTCAATTGAATCTCGGCGGGATAGATCGACAGCTGATTGGCGAAGCTCGGGAACGGCTCGGCAAGAAAACCCATCGATGCAAATATCATCGCAGACCAGACAGGATATCGAATCGTCTTTTTACCGTGAGTCATTCGATCGTTTTCCTCCTTTAAGAATTCGGGAAGCGGGTCTTCCGCTCCGGTTCTTTTGCTTTCTCTTCGGGAACTGGTGTTGGGGTCGGTTCCGCTTCGGTGTCTACTGGAAGAGGTTCGTAAATCCGCAGTTCTCCTCCTCCCGACTGGTGGAGAATCTCTTCGCCCTTATCCTTCAAGATGGTACGGACGAATAGACCGGTGGTTTTGTTAGGCGGTGCATCTGACGCAACATTGAGCAGGAATTTGAGTTCTTCCGATGTCATGGAATAGGTCAGGTGTTCGGCGGTGACCCCTTTAGGGAGCCCGAGGATCTGGGCCGCGTACTCACCTTCGAAGGTCGCTTTCCGCACCGCTTTGGCGGATATTTCTACCGGTTTGCCCTGTTCTGTTTCCACCTTGGCGACTTCGAACTGCACCCAAGGTTCTTCAACAGTCAGGTCAAGCAATTGGGAACTGATCTCGATTCCGTTCGCGGTACCCACAACTGCAATTCGATGGGTTCCTAATTTCGCATTCCCCTTAGCGTCTAGGGTCAGCGTTGTCTGTGTCGCACCCTCTGGAATCTTACCGCTTGTCGCTCCAACACCGGAGGGTGTCCAAGGAACCTTTAGGTCGATTGCACCATTGAAATCCCCACTTCGTTCGGCCGTAATATCCAGCGTCATTTGCCCCTGACGCACAATGGGAACCTGGGGTTGGCGGACCTCAATCTTGAAGGGCGAGTGTTCGGTCACCGCCATGGCCACTTTCTTGAGGTGGTGAAGCCAAAACTCCGACTTATTGTTTCCATAGACCATCACAACTTTGTGACTGAAATGACCGGGCACGGTTCGATTCTCTTTTCGGATACCCCCCGCTATGTCCAGCACATGTCCCGAAAGTGGGGCTGACTCCTCAGCGGTGAACAGCAGAGGAATGACTTCCTGGCCTTCTTCCACCGTTGTGGATTCGACTGTCACCCCCTCTGGAAGTCCCTGAATTTCGATTCCGACTGGACCGCCCACATTGGTTCTTTTGGTGATGAGGTGGATCAAAGCACGATTTCCTTGCGGGATAGAAAAATGGGCGTACTCGTTTTCGCGGAGAGAGAACTCGACAGAGGATTCGTTTGGAGTAATTTCAATACGATAAGCGAAGTCCGGTCCCCCACGTCCGAGGTGGTCGGTGATTCGGATCTTGTATTCCCCATCCTCGGGCAGTCGTGTTCTACTGTAACTGTCCTGACCTTTGGCATCATCCACGCCGAACAACTCTTCACCATTCGGTTTGTAAACATGCAACACACTGTCAATCGGCGATCCCAGTCTTCGTCCCCAGACCTGAAATTCGTATTCCTGTTCCGCATTCCCCTGAAAGTGGTACCAATCGATATCTCCCTCATCTTGAAGGACTCCATCGAAACTCCCTGGAACTTCTCCTGTGTTCGATTGGATTCTTTCGTTGTTCGGTTCCGTTTCGAGGGTTCCGCCGTAAGGGATGCTTCTGAACAGAAGCGGTGTGGGAGAGATTCCTTTATCGGTACTAGCATGAATCTCTTCCTTCTCTTCTCCCGGTGTCGATGGAAATGAGACAACCTGCGGTGGTGCGGCGGGATCGCCGATCCATTTGACTTCCGCGGTCGTTCCGATTTGTCCCCCCAGCGGACTGACCATGGTCGGCCGTGGGAACTCGCCGACATGTAGTCGGTAGTGCGATGACCCCGAACCTCCATATGCCGCCTCGCTGATCGAGAGGGTGTATTCGCCGGTTTCTTCCGCGATATGGGTAAATGCTGCGTCTTGCTTAACCAAATCGGTATCGTCGACCACCGCTATCTCGTGCCCCTTCGGGCTGAGAAGTTTGACCTTTGCATCGAAAAGGGTGGATCCCAATCTGAGTGCTTGCGCCTCGACCGACAGGCGTTGGCCGGAGTTCAGCGAAACCTTGTACAAATCCACATCTTCGTTAGTTACCGTCCCGTTGACTGTCGTATCGAGATCGATCACCTGGGCTTCTTCAGGCTTGTTGTTCGGTTCGGTTTCGTTTAAGTCCTCAAGGGCGCCCACACAGAAGTATTCGAAATTGGAGAGGCCGGTTTTTGTGCGAATGCGAACCGGTTTGGGGCCAACAGGACATTCCTCGCCGACATCAAGGACAAAGCGAACATCGCTGTCCGAAACGATTTCGTGAGTGACAACAGAGATACCGGGGTGGTGAAAGAGGAGATCAACCGTATCGCCAAGGTTTCCGCCATAGAAATGGACTTCGTGCGTGGCGCCCACTGCACCACCGGCTGGAAAGATTCGGTTCAATCCAGGGTTCGCGCCATCACTGGGGATCGCGCAGAGCAAGATCAGATAGGATGAAAGCCACAACCGCCCAAAGGGTTTCATGAGAAATTTCTCTTTCAAAAAAACACTCAAACCAAAGTTTCAATCACTGAGCCATGTCGGACAATATCGATGGGGCGGTTTCCGGGGCTCATCAACTTCTTCTCGGGGTCGATTCCGAGTTGGGTGAATACAGTGGCCGCATAATCCGCGGGTCCCACCCTATCTCTGACCGGTTCCGAACCGTAGGCATCGGTCTCTCCATGAATGATCCCCCCTTGGATTCCGCCCCCGGCCATCATGATGCTGAATGCTTTCGGCCAGTGATCGCGGCCAGCGTCTTTGTTGATTTTGACTGTGCGTCCAAACTCGGTCGCCAGTATAACGAGTGTGCTCTCTAATAAACCGCGACGTTCAAGGTCGGTGATTAGAGCCGCCACACCCTGGTCCAGCGGGGGAAGGTTTTTTTCCATCCCACCTTTGATATTGGCGTGATGGTCCCAACTCCCGGTTAGGACTGTGACGAATCGCGCGCCACCTTCCACCAATCTCCTAGCCAAAAGCAGACGCTGACCCATTTCGTGTCGGCCATACTCATCCCGGATATCATCCGGCTCAGCGGATATATCGAAAGATTCGCGGGCGGATTGCGAACTGATCAGTGAATAGGCTTTCTCGTAGTAGCTGTCCATCGCGGCCAGACTGTCCGACTCCTCGAGTTCCGCAAAATGCGAATCGACACTCTGCAAAAGTGTCTTGCGGCGATCCATGCGAACTTCATCTACACTCCCAGGTAGGTTCAAATCGCGAACTTTGAAATTCTTGTTCGCGGGTTCTCCTCCCACACTAAAGGGTCCGTATGCGGAACTCAGGTATCCCGTTCCCATAAACTCGTCCCCCCCGTTTGGGATGGCGACATAAGGAGGGAGGTTGTTTCGAGTACCAAACTCGTGGGCAATCACAGATCCGACGCTGGGGTAAATAAGAGCCGGGCTGGGACGGTATCCAGTTAGCATATTGTGACGGCCCCGCTCATGAGCAGCCTCACCATGACTCATTGACCGGATGATCGCCAGTTTGTCCGCGATACCAGCCAATTTGGGAAGATGAGAACCAAAGTGTTCACCTGTTTTGGTCTTGATTGTTCCGAGGTCGCCTCGGTATTCAATGGGCGAGTAGGGTTTGGGGTCGAATGTGTCGACATGGCTCATCCCCCCTGGAAGATAGATCAGGATTGCCGACTCGGCTTTCGGCGCCGGAGCCCCTTCCTCCGCATGAACCGCCTGAAGTCTCAGGGAATCTCCCAGGGTCAGTCCGATTCCAGAAAGAACTCCGACACGAAGAAAATCTCTCCGACCTGGGTAACCCGCACATCCCAACTGCTTTGAAGATTTCATCGTCTGCACCATCTACCTCGTTTTGAAAAATTTAAGGGTTCGAAAATACCCTGTCAACGATTCGCACCCGTTCTATCATAACTATTTAAAATAAGTTCCGGTACCAGAAACCTGCAGATCTTGGGGGGAATATCCCGATTGGAGCACTTTTCGTCCCCCCCCCTGAAGCATATACCACAGATATTCTAACACATTTTGAATACTCAGGTTAGGAAAAATTTTCTCTAATCGAATTGATTGTTGTAACATCCCACATCGTTTTCCCGTAAAGGTGTGTAAATGGATACGGCAGACACATTTCGAAAAGTTCTGGATGGCCATAAGGATCGAGTTTACACCCAGGCCTTCTTCTCGCTGCAAAGCCGTGAGGATGCCGAGGATGTGACTCAAGAGGTGTTTGTCCGTCTCTGGAAGAACTTTTCCGAGATCGACCTTGAGAGAGTGGGAGGTTGGTTGGTCCGGGTTACAAGGAATCTGTGCATTGACACGATTCGCAGGCGCCAATCTGAAAATCCACACCTTTCGCGTGTGGACCCCGAGGTGGCGATTACAACCGCGATTTCGGGAGGGGGCGACCCGAGCGAGCGACTAGGTCAAAAGGAAGAGGAGAGTCTGATCCATGAGTCTATCGCCCAATTGAAGGAACCCTACAAGAGCACAGTGATCCTCCGCGAGATTCGAAACCTGAGTTATGAGGAGATCGCCGAGGCCCTAGGTATCCCCATCGGGTCGGTCAAGGTCCACCTCCATCGAGGAAGAAAATTATTGAGAGAACTCCTAAGGGAGGAGATCGTTGCCCATGAAATCTAAAACCAATAATGACTGCGAGTGGTTCGAGGAGAGGATCGAGGATTTCATCGATCAAGATCTTCTTCCCGAGGAATCATCCGATTTCTTGAATCACCGTTCGGGATGTTCCAGGTGCGCGCATGAACTTCAAGCCGCTCAGCGAGTCAAGGCTTCGCTGGAGTCGCGCTCCTTACTCGAATGCCCCGAAGACATCGTGAATCGAATCTTAAGCGAAGTCGCGAAATCTCCCCATTCGGATTCCTTTCCGACTGCAGAACAATCAGCCCGAGGGTTCTGGAGTACATGGTTGGGGTGGACAGCAGTCGCCGTGCCGGTGGTTGTCTTTGCGCTCGTGTTCTTTCTCGCCAGTCCCCCCATTCCGAGACCGATGCAACTGACTGTGGCCGAACCGGAGTTTACCAACCAGGAAATCAAGGAAGCGGAACACCAGTTGAAAGTGACCATGGCTTATCTAGGTCAAGTGGGGATGAAGGGAGTTGCTTTGGCGGGTCGCGAGGTGATCGAGGAGGGGATTATCGTCCCCGCGGAGAAGACGATAGTGGCGATGCTCGACACGAAGGCATTGTCACTGGGAAGAGGAAAAACAGGGGAGGCCGCGAGGTGAGATCGCTGGGTGATTTGGTCCGGACGCTTTTCCTGTTGTTGGCTATAGCGCTTGTTGTTTACGCAGTTCTGGAGTTCCGCGAGCGGAGAAGATGATGATCGGGAACTCAACCCGCACAAAACGTCACCCCTGAACTTTTTCCGGGAAAGTGTTCATGGGCGACTGACCGATTGAAAAACCTTAGAAGGAGAAAGAATGCAATGAGATGGACACAACGAATTGTTATCGGAATTATGGTACTCGGATTGGCGGGATTGGCGGGATTGGCGGTGGCCAATGAGGATCTCAAAGAACACCCGGGCTATGTCAACTTGAACACAGAAGAAGTTCTTGGAGGGGTGGATGTCGAGCCCAGTGTCGAGGTGTTCCTCGAGAGACCGCTGCTCAGAATGCTTGTTGGGGCGGCTGCTGACACCAACCCCGAAATTGCAGAATTCATTAGTCAGCTCGACCTCATTCAGGTCAGGGTTTACGAAGATTTGGACAAAGAAGGAGTGGAAGTATTATCGAAAGTCGCCGATGTGGTGAGCGAACTGAAGGAATCGGGCTGGAGCACAGTGGTCCGGGTTCCGGAAGAAGATGAAACCGTCGATGTGATCTTGAAATCCGATGGAGACCTCATCGCCGGTCTTGCGGTTTTTGTTGCTGAATCGGATGAATGGGTTTTCGTGAATATTCTCGGAATGATCGAACCCGAGATGTTTGGAAGATTGCTGGCAAAATTGGGTCCAGGGGTCCTTGAGGGAGACATCGATTTGGAAGATTTGGGCGCCGCGCTCGGATTCCACAGCCCGGATACCTACCATTCGGATATGAGAGAGCATGAGATAGAGGAGATTGAGATCTTCCCGCACGAGATCGAACTCAGTCGCGAGCAGCTTGAATCGTTGGTCGGGATTTACATGATTCAATCCGGCGAAGAGGCCGGAAACAATATCCACATCGAACTCAGCGACGACGACGAGTTGTTCGGGTATCTCGATGGTGAGGCGGAGGCGCGCATGCACCCCATTTCCGAAACCACATTCGTCGTTCCGAGCATCGAAGCGGCTGTCGAGTTCAAAAAGAATGATGACGGAGAATTTACGACGGTCAATGTCAAAGTGGATGGTGAGACCATCATCGCGAATAGAGAATAACTCAGAGTTTACCTCGGGTCTTCCGCGCTAAGATATCGCACCTATTGGAGCGCGGAAGGCCCACCTCCGTAATGGACCCTGGCAAAAATGAAACGGCCCCCACCCCTGGTAAATCCAAGAGGAGGGGGCCTGTGGGGTGCCGTTCTTATTCTTCCGCGTTCAGGAAGTAATCGAGGGCGGGCCCTAGATCAGCGAAATCATCGTTGGCCATCGCATCATCCGGTCGCGGCGGGGGAAGCACGGGTGGTGGCCCGAAGGGTGCTTGGCCGAATCCAGAGGGTCCACGATCCGGGGCCCAAGATGGAGCACGTCCTTCGCGGTGCGGCGGCGGTCCTTCATGTCGCTTGTCTTTGTCCCCTTTGGAACGGTTCCGACGCCGACTCCCATCGTCTGGCGGCCCCTCGGGCCCGCCGCGGCGTTCACTCCGAAAGTGGTCACGTCCACGCCCATCACGGTCTCCTCTCCAGGAGGGTCCGAAAGGGTCTCCCCCTCGGTGGCCTCGTACTCGATCCATGAATCCTTGAACTTTTTCGAGTTGGGTGCCGTCCAGGATCTCATGCACGGCAAGGATGTTATCGACCATCCCGCGAATTTGCTGTTTGTGGAGATCGCCTAAAGCGTCAACGTGCTTGTTTATCGCCGCCTTATCGATCTCTTTGCCCTTTAAGAGTTCTTCCATTTCAATCCGAGCGATCTCGATGTCGGCTTCGGTCTTGATCCGGCGTTTTTCCAACTCGCGGCGATTCGACTGTAACTTTTCGACTTGTTCCTCGGTCAACCCCAGCCTTTTCTGAACCTCTGGGTGGTTAATAAAACCCCCATGCATGCCAGGGCCGCCAAACCCTTGAAATCCAGGTCGATGGCCCTCTGGGCCGGGTCCGCGTCCGCCGCCCGCGTGAAATTCGGAAGGTGGGCCAGGTCGGTGTCTTTCCACCATGGATGACCCGCTACCTGGTTTCCCCTTCTTTTCCGCAAAAGACTCTCCGCTCAGCAAGAGAGCGATCGAGAGCGCCGATACCATGAAAACAGCTGTTTTCGAGTTCATTTTTGCTACTCCTAACTTTCCAGTAATTCGATGACACCCCATCTCATCGCATGACTCGTTATCCCTCCATAGCAGACTCGATGCCAACTATCCGGTCCTGGTGATCTGTCGAGTTTTCAAGGGTTTTTCATAAAAACTTAAAGAAACTCAAGAACCCTCCCCAATATCCAATGCGACCATATCGAACGATTCCGGTCCCGGTTGTTCGAAAAGGAGAGAATTAAAGGCTTCTATTCTAAAAGAGCGCCTTGGCGTGTAACCTCCCTCCCTGTTTGCTTGTCGGTTTCGAACCGAATGAACCCATTGACCCGGAAGGAATCGATCGCAGCGTGAGAATTTCCCCTATAAAATAAAACCTTCCATGAAACTATATCTTGCTGTTCATCGTGCGCCCTGGGTCTTGGCTGGGCTGGGGACTCTCACTGCGGTCCTCATTTATTTTCTCTCCGGAATCCGGATGGACAATTCCATTGATGTCTTCTTCGTCCAAGAAGACCCCAACCTGAAATTTTATAATGAGTATCGCGAAAGGTTCGGAACAGAAGAGTTCTTTCTGGTTTGTTTCGCCAAAGATGATGCCTTTTCACCAGAGACCATGGATCTGGCGAGGTCTCTCTCCGAATCGCTAGCAGAGCTAGAAGAACTTCGGGAAGTCGAAAGCCTTGCCAAGGTTTATGAGATCTGGAAAACCGCTCGGGAAGAAGGGGGGGTTGAGTTCGACCTGGAAACGTTTCGCGAAGATATCCTGAACTCCCCATTCTATATCGGCCTCTTGGTCAGCGAATCCGGCGAAGACTCCGCTATCATGGCGCAACTTTCCCCGAAAGGGATGGCCGACCGCCCCGCACTAGTGGTTAAAGTTCAGGAGATTGTGGAACGGTTGGTTCCCAAGGATCGCACTGTCTATATGGCGGGACCCGCGACATTCAATTATGAGCTGAACTCATTGTCGCGCAAATCCGCCGCGACTTTCTATCCACTCATCGTCCTTGCGGGGGCTTTGTTGTTATGGGTTATTCTTCGGTCGCTCTCAATGATGATCGTGGTATGGGTGGCGGTGTTGGCATCAGTGATCTGGGGGCTTGGGGCTATGGTGGCCGCTGGAAAAACACTCAATGTTGTGACATCCGCTCTTCCACCCATCCTCCTCGTTTCCACGATTTCCTATTCGCTCCACTTCCTCCTCGAATACCGTCGACAGCTCTCAATGCACACAGACAAACGACATGCGATCGCATGCTCCCTCGATTTGGTTTCGATTCCCTGTCTGTTGTCCGCGTTGACAACCAGTATTGGTTTTGGGTCATTGATTGTCAGCCAAGTCGGTCCCGTAGTCGATTTAGGATTGTTCGCCGCCATCGCGGTTTTGGGTGGTTACCTCGCGGTGGTTTTCGGCCTGGCAGCCCTGGTTTCAATCATCCCTGCTCCTAAGCCCTGGCGGTTCAAAGACCCCTCTGAACCCGGAGCCATTGAGAAAAGTGGCGGTTGGTATTTCGGGTTCAAAGAGAATTGGAATGGGGCGAGATGGCCGATCATCATTCTAGGCCTGATTTTCACTGTAGTTTCCGGATGGTATGCCTCCAAAGTGTTTTTCGAAGCCAACCCATTCGAGTTCTTCCCCCCCAAGAGCAACTTTGCCCAGAGACTCCTTTACCTCCAAGACCATCTAACCGGTCTTTCGCGCATGGAGGTTCAGGTAAACCGGAAGGACAAGGGTTCACTCCTGAATCTAAGGAATCTCCGTAACATCAACAGGGTCTCTCAAGAACTCAAGCAGGTTGATAATATTACTAAAGTGATCACTGCCGCCGATTTCATCATGGAGGGAAGAAGGTCGAGGAGTCTCGGCGATGAGACGGCCTACAAACTCCCGCGACGGGAAATGCAACTCCGACAGACTCTCGAAGGAATCTTGAATGAATCGCTGAAGGAAAGAATGGAGACTTATTTCGCGGAAAATCACACCTATACGAAAATCACACTCAACTCGATTTCGATGGGGTCACGCGGCTATGCAAGTGTCCTATCGGAGATGGATCGCATATTGACCGACCATCTGGGCGAAGAGTATGAGTTTCGAGTGACCGGTTTGGTCCCCTTAGTAGACAGTTCTCAAGCCTACATGGTCCGCAGCCAGATCCAAAGCATCGCTCTCGCTGTGGTTGCTATAAGCATCACCTTCATCATCCTGCTTCGATCCATCCGTCTGACTGTCCTTGGGTTGATTCCAAATCTGATACCGATACTCGGCACTTTCGGGTTCATGGGGTTTATCACGATGCCGCTCGATGTCGCAACGATCATGGTTGCGAGCGTTTCTCTCGGCATTGTCGTGGATAACACCATTCATTTTCTCTTCCGATACAAGCGATACCTTAAGAAAGAAGGTCGAATCCGTGCCGCTGTGGACACCCTCCGGACAAGCGGTCAGGCAATCGCGATTGCCGGGTTCATCAATTGCCTGGGGTTTGGGGTCCTCATCTTTTCAGGATTCCGTCCAATGCGGAATTTTGGGACCTTGGTTTCGCTGACAATGCTGGGTGCGTTGATCGGCGCCACAATATTATTACCGGCTCTTCTGATTACTCTTGGGCCTTCTGGAAAGAAAAAGGATTGACCCGTTGCTATTCATTGAGATGTTCGTTTTTCTAATTGTCGATTGTGGAGTAATGTTGCAGATTGAAGCGGTTCGGGCGAGTTTAGACCAAGGATTCTTTGTGCTAGAGTCGTCTTAACAATACGTTTGGGAGGATTCGATGAGAGAGCGAATAGGACTTCGTTTGAGAGCCAGCGAATCGATTGTGGTCCGCGCAGCCACCGACATCTACGCAGCCTACATCCAAAGCAACCAGGTAGATGACAGCAACCGTAAGGAAAGAATCCAGGAAAGTGTCAGGGATGCCATTGAAATCGCCAAATTGGCTGAGAGCCGGATTCGAAGCGATGAAGAGCTGGTGTAATCTCCTTAATGGCGATGACTGAGTGAATGCGAGTCACTTTTTCTGAGCCGCTTGATTCCCCATGCTCGAACAGCGAATGTATCTCATCGAAAAAAAGTTTTCCAAATTCACAGCTCGATTGATTAAGAGAAGGTAGAAAACGGTCCAGAATTGTGTTCAACAACGTCAAACTGTCCAACGATCTCCGTGAAATAGTCAA
>JAJDBZ010000165.1 GCA_029261095.1 Candidatus Omnitrophota bacterium
GACCACACCTTTCTTTATCGAACCCTTAATTCCTCATCAATTGTTGTGGATCTCGGCGCTTATAAGGGTGAGTTTTCGAATCGAATTCACGATCTTTTTGGTTGTCAATGTATCGCAGTCGAGGCAAATCCCGATTTGGCCGAAAAACTTCGGGAAAAAGACTCTTTCAAGTTTCATCATTTCGCCATCGCTTCGAAAAGAGGACCGATCCAGTTTCATGTGGCAAACAACCTCCTGGCTAGTTCGACCCGCGACCTCGCCCCTTCTCCTTTTGAGCACACTGCCACAGTTGAAGTCCCCGGCATTAAATTCGAGGAATTTCTTAAGGAGTGTGGAATTGATCGGATTGACCTCCTCAAAGTGGATATCGAAGGCGCCGAACTTGACCTGTTCAACACCACATCGGATGAAACACTTCTCGCGATATCCCAGATTGCGGTCGAATTTCACGATTTCTGTTCCTTCATCACTCCAGGCGATACCGAACGAATTTCTCGAAGATTGATGCGTCTTGGATTCTACCCAGTCCCCTTCATGGGAAATGAGAATACGTTGTTCATTAATCAGAGAAAACTAAAGCTTTCAGCAATCAGAATGTTCCTTCTTCGATACATTCTTTCGCCTATTCGAACAGCAAAGAGAGTATTGGATCGAGGGCGTTTGCGGGTCTTGTTTTTCTTTCGGGATCGCCGGAGGCTTCATTCCTAATCAAGTGTGTTCTGGAGGTGCGAGCAACATCTGTTGACAAGGATTCCAAGGAGGAAGAGATGGATCAGTCTTGATCTTGTCCTATTCCAGCCTCATTCCACTCCCTGAGGATCCTACCCGCGATTCGAAATGACTCCAAATTATGAGCCATCTCCATCAGAGCAGTCACTTCGGTTACGAACTTTCGATCGGAATAAGGTCCGATCCCGGCGAAAACTGATTTCATCCACCAACGGAATCCATTCAAGAGGGTAAAAAGGCGAAACCGAATGGGATGTTGTTTCAAGTAACGAGACCGTTGAAACGATTCAAAGAATGGAAGACAGCTGTTCGCTCTTGATTTGCCACAGGTGATGGCGCGTTTGCGCATGACATCCTTTTTGAGAAGAGGGGATTGGATGCGATGGCCCGCCGCCGCTTCTGGACCGTAAACGCCCTTATACCCATCTTCCAGGAGTTTGAGTGTGAAATGTGCTTCAGACCATAGGTTTTCGAATTTTCGGCCATCCTCAAAGACGCGTGATCTCACCCAGAAATGATTACCCGATGGCCAATAACCCCTCCCGATTACGCGATCTTCGTGGATGGATTGCATAACCGACATCGCCCATTGAAGAAGCTGTTGGTCTTCTGCCCAAGATGGAACTTCCTTGTCCGGCCAGATGACATAACTCCTCCCGCTAAACAGGTCATAGTCTGGGTGCCGGTTACAGATCGACTGGACACCCACGAGCCATTCTTTTTCAACGCTCATATCATCATCGAGAAAGGCAACGATCCGACCCAACCCTCCCGCTGCTAATGCATGATTGAGTGGATCGCTTTTTCCTTTTCCTTGATTGGGTTCAAAGAGGTACCGCACATTGAGACGGTCGGAAAAGGATTCGATAACCTCTGGAGTCGAATCGGTGCTGTTATTATCAACAACGACAACCTCCATCAGTAGGTCACCTTTTTCTGCTTCAGCAAGAGTCTCCAAGGTGATTCGTAGCGAGTCAGATCGGTTGAAGGTGCAGATCAGGACGGATATGTCAAATGCCATTGAATCATTCATAGTTTCCATCGAATCCAAGTATGCCAGAGTGGTCCACGTTTGATTGGGAGCCATCTTGAGATGCGCTTGAACCAAACCTTATAATAAAGTTTATCGAATAATTGGAAGAGCCGGATCATCGCACTCACCTTTTTTTCTTCTTTCTCCGTTCTCGTAACGAGAATCGAGAAGGTTCTCACCTCTTCACCGCCGAGGTCCGATTTGTACTGCCAATAGGCACCGCCTAAATGAATCGAAGCAAAACCATTCTCTACCGCTTTCTGGACCATGGTGACGAATCCGACTCGCCCCAACCCGAATTTACTCCACCTTTCCTCCATGCGTCTCGCCGGAAGGAGCCAGGAAAGTTGGTCACCAAAACCATAACAATACTGCGCGGACAATAGATCCTCGCCTGAATAACCTCTCACCAAGACCAGGTTGTCCAATTCTGATTGTCGACTCGCCATCTCATTGTGAAAAGCGAGTGCATCAGGCCAATCGCCAAAGTGCCCGGATTCGCCGATTGCCTCCCATTGATTCTGGTGTAATTCAACAAATTCTTCGAGCAACGTGTCTATTGATTCTTCGAGAACGGGTTCTTGAATCTTAAAATCCACCTCCCGAATGAGGCGGTTCATGGATCTCCTGAAATTGGTTCGGTGGTTCTTGCTGAGGCCCTGAAGGTAGGTCTTGAAATCCTCCGGAAGGTGAAGAGTCGACTCCACGCCGTGCGGGACCCGAAGAGTCCGATACTCATTCTCAGAATCCATCTGAGAGTCGCGGTCCAATTTCGAAAGGATCGGTTGATTCTCCTCAAAAATTCCCCACCGAATACAATCACAACCCTGCTCGGTAAGGAAGTATCGATGGACCATTGAAATGACCCGTTCCAAATGCATCTCGCGGACTACAGGTTTCATCGTCCCCATGGTGTAGTCTGAGCTGACTTGTTTCGAGATCCGTAATCGCGTGGGCCCGAATCCCATCTCTTCGATAAAAAACGGGAGGACACCCATCAATTCTTCATCAATGTGAAAAGTCAGTATATGGAGATCCCGACCCGCTCCATAATGATTCCACCAGATCCGGGACCAATCGAAAGACTGATAGATTTCAGTGTGAACCTCTTTGGCGAGGGCATCCCATTCTTCGCGAATTTTGGAAGCGGCGGTGAATGAGTCCCAGACCTGGAACGTGATGAGGTCTGATTGTCCGCCCAATTGATCGATCACATTCATAGGCTTCGCATCATCGTTTAGTCATCCAATGTCGAATGACCCGAAATGTATCCTCGACGGAGTGGTAGAGTCTAGCGGAAAAGCGATCTGCCCCCGCGACAAAGCATCCCGGGAAAACAATTTCGGTGGCGCCCATTCCCCGTTTGAACCGGTTGACCCCTTCACCCGTATCAACGATTCCCCCTAAATCATACCATTCAAATCCCTCTTCTTTCGCCATCCGGACGTTGTCCCAGTGGAGGAGGTAGCCCGGTTGGCAGCCCTCACGCAAACCGGGTGACGATGCCCCAAGAAAATAATACATCGTATTTCCAACGGTGGCACACACGGAGGCGCCTACATCCCGACCTTCGAGAGTCGCAATAGCAACAGATAATTGTTCGTCCGTTTTCAGAGTTTCCATGAGTTGACGGATGATAGGGTGTCGTACTCCGGTTATGAACTGTTTGGATCCCCACATCTCCCCGTAGACTTTTTGAAAGCGGTCGAAGTACTCAACGGAGTTTCCGTGATCTATGACCAAACCCGTCGCTTCGGCTTTTCGGTGGTGTCTGCGCCAACTACCTCGAAGACCCCCATAGAGAATGTCGAGGTCGGGTTTTAAATTGAGAACAACGGTTTGATATGGACGAACATCTGGTTGAAAAAGATAGCCAGCCTCTTCTAGAATCTGCCTCAGCCTCTTATCCTCATCTAGATTGAAGGTGGATCGAGGATGAATGCGAAGTTCCCAACCCAATTCTTCCACGACCTTAACCCGTAATTGTTCCAGAAAATTGGAAAGCAATGTGGCATTATTATAGAGAGGTCCCCATTCAAGTTCGGCTACCGATGACGGAATTCCAGGTAACGATTTGACACGCATTTGTGCGAGCGCAACAATATCCTTTCCATCAACGAGTCCCGCGCGTAAAACGCTCCTGAATGCTCCGACGCTATGAAGGTCGGCATATTCCCAAACCTGATAGATGCTCTTATTCGAAAACTGAGATGAGAGGAGTGCCCATTTCTCTCGAGTCCACTCGTCCGTTACGAGGTATTGTCTGTTTGGCATGGATCCCCTTTGAGGTGCGTCCCTTACCGACGCACCCAATCAAATCCTTTCTCTGCCAGATGAAAGAGTGTTGAATGGATGAAATCAGGCTGAGCGATCATCCTCCTCGGAAATGCGACCTGTTCTCCACCCATTCGAACTTTGAACCGACTCACCCCTTCGCTTACCAGACCTCCCAAATCGTACCATTTCATCCCATTCTCTTTTCCGAATTGAATGTTCTTCCACTGGAGAAGGTATCCGGGCGCGTTGCCTCTGTGCTCTGGGTCGGTAGCTCCAAGGAGATAGAGCATCCTCTGACCGGTCATAGCACAAACAGTCGCTCCAATATCCCTTCCATTCTCGACGGCGATTGAAATCAGAAATTTCTCGGTGGATGGGAGCGTACCTTGCATTTCTCTTATGTGAGGTATGCGCACTCCCGTTGGAAAATCTTTCACCTTCCGCATGGCATCATACAATCGAACAAAGCGATCGAAAAATTGAATATCTCTCCCTGACTCCACAATCATCACCGAGTTTTCCGCCTTCTTAAGCAGATTCCTCCACTTCTGATGTAACCCTCTTCGCAAATCGGGAAGGTCTTTTGAAAGATTCAGGATAACGGTATCGTAATTTCGAGTCTCTGAAAGAGCCAGATCGAATCCGAGACGATTGAGAGTTTTGTTCAAAGAATCGTCCAGTTCGTGGGGGTAAGTTGTGTCGAGATAAACTCGAAGTTCCAATTTCCGGCGTGAGCAAATTTCATGCTTCGCCTCTCGGAAAAAAAATTCAATTTCTTCTAAACCGTCTTGTTGTTTCCCGACATGCCAGAGTGGACCCCATTCCAATTCAGCCACTCCGGCGCCGATGAGAGGAATTTTCTTGATGCGGAATTGACCGATGACGACAGGTTTTCCTCCGCGTGAAGCCACACATCGAAGGACTCCTCGGGAGGGTGTTGAAGGGCTGTGGATTTCAGCATAGTCCCAGGTTTGATAAAGATTGTAATTCTCAAATAACCCGCATGAATCTCGCCACTCAGAAGCGGTGAAAGGATCGATCGCAAACTTCAGACTCATTTCACAACCTCTCCATGAAGTGCGATGGTTTCCCACACACTACCCGTTGACTCAATGAGGCGATCATTATCCTCTCAACCTATACGCGGCTTCAAGAAGTCTGAAAAATTTCGACTTGTAGGATCCAGAATCAATTTCAAATGGACCAGGAGTGGTGATTTCAGTCCCTCCGAATCCCTGTTTGAAGACGAAAACACCTTCGTTCTCATCGGGATCGATTCCACCCAAATCGTACCATTGGATCCCTTTCTCTTTGGCAAACTCGATCGCTTTCCAGTGGAGCGCGTATGAAGCAAGACACCGACTGCCCTCCTCATTTCTCCCGCCAAGAAGATAAATCATGGTGTTTCCGAGAATGCTTGTCACGATACCCGCCACAAGTTCGCCCTCTTTATGCGCGGTCATGGAAACAAGACTCTCATTTTCAGGAAGTTTTGATTGAATCTCTGAAAAAAATTTTGCGTCCAAATCCGTATGAAAGCCCTTCTTGTCGACAAATCGATTGTGGAAATCGATCAGGTCCTCTAAGGAATTGGGATCACGTGTAATGACTATTTCCAGATCCACGCGATCGGATTGATTCAGGTGGCGTCGCCAACGGCGCTTGAGATTGGCTCGAATTTCGTCTAGAGGAGGCTTGAGACTAAGGAAGAACGTTCTGTATGGCCGCCCACTGTCGGAGAGGACAAAACCCTCCTCATCGAACACTTGAGAAATACGCTCCGGGTCATCAATCTCTGAAACCGGAGGTTGAATTCTGAGGACAAGTTTTCTGTGATTGACGTATTCCTCGGTTAGAACATTCAATATTTCCCGAAGATTATCAAAATCGTGGTCTGATCTCTGCCGGAAGAGCGGCCCAAAACTCGAAAAAGCCAGACCGCCTCCTAATAACGGGACCTCTTTTAACCGTATATCAGCCAGCCCGATGATCCCTTGCCCGTCCGAAATCGCGACATGCTCCGAGCGAGATTTTCTGCGCTCAGCAAGGAGCGTCCCATAATCCCATGCTTGACGAATGCTATAATCTTGGAATTGAGTGGCCTCGCTTAGCCATTCACTTCGGCTAAGGTGAACAAGTTTTGGCAATGCTCTCTCCGAAGAACCAATATCTCGGTTGGATTCTAATTTCACCGCCAACGTTTGAGGAAAGTCTTGATCCGTCGATGCATTCCCAGGATCGATCCAAATTGTAGGTCCATAATCTTCTCGAACTCATCACGGGTATTCGAGCGGCGAAGAGAATTACGGCTCTGAAGCCAATCATCGGACCTTGTCCTCCCCTTGTCGCTGGTAAATACATGTTTGAATCCAGCTACCCTCAATTTTTGAAGGACCTTGGAATTGTAATCGCCCACAGGGCAAGAGGCAGTCACGATTCGACTATCGACCACCTCTTCAATAATCTGTTTGGCGACATCAATCTCTACTTCGAGATGTTCATCAGAAAGTCCCCTCCAGGACTGGTGGTGATATCCATGTGAACCAATTCTCATCCGAGCGTTTTTCATTTCCTGAATCTGAGATTTAGAAAGATACCCCGGTTGGTCGATGCGGCCTGCGCAGACAAAAAAGTCCGCTTCCAGCCCTCTATCGATTAATGCCGGAAAACCATATTCGTAATCACTCAGATTTCCGTCATCGAAAGTAATTCTGGTGTCATTTCTTTCACTGACACGATCAAGCACCCAATAAAAGAAATCTGGACTTAACCAAAATTCTCGATCAACTTCGTCAACGTGCTCGGGCGGTTCCCCAATACCATGAAAAGTAAGGTTTATTACCTGTTGAGCCATAAGTTCATGGTAACGGGTCTGAGAACCGAAATCATCCCCTATCCTAGTTGCGCCGCATTGAATTCTTACCCTCGAAGTAAATCCGAGTTTCAAAAAAAGGGAGGCCGATCCGGCCTCCCTTTGTTGGTTGGATAAAGTAAAAAAACAGAGGATTGGGACTATTTGAGTTCGACAGTAGCGCCAACTTCCTCGAGTTTTCCTTTAATCTCTTCCGCTTCTTCTTTGGGAGCACCCTCTTTGACAGGTTTTGGAATGTTATCGACAAGGTCCTTGGCTTCTTTGAGGCCGAGCCCAGAAATCTCGCGGACCACTTTAATAACTTTGATTTTCTGGTCGCCAGATCCCGTCAGAACCACATCGAAATCAGTCTTCTCTTCTTCAGCGGCCTCAGCGCCTCCCGCTCCAGGCATCATACCGCCCATCATCATCGGGGCTGCAGCAGTTACACCGAATTTTTCTTCGAAGGCTTCCGCCAACTCGGCGGCTTCCAGCAAAGAAAGTCCTCCGATTTCTTCAAGTATTTTATCGATTTTTTCGTTAGCCATGGTGATTCAATCTCCTTTAGTTCTAATCCAACATTTATTTTGAAGGGGCTTAAGCCGCTTCTTTTTCTAGTTTGTCGTGATAGGCGCGCATGAGTCCCGCGATTTTCTGTGGTACGGCATTGACGCAACCCAACACATTCCTCGCGGGCGCTTGTACGGACCCGAGGATTTTCGCGAGCAATTCTTCACGACCCGGAAGCTTCGCCAGTTGCGCGACCGCCTCGGCATCGAGAGCCTTATCATCCAATATGCCCGCCTTCACTACGATAGCGGGGTGTTCTTTGGCGAATGTCGAAAGCGCTTTCGGCCCTACAACGCCATCTTCATAATCGAGGGCAACCGCGGTCGTCCCAACCAAAGTGGACTTAACCTGATCGCGGATGGATTCGGGTAGCGAGAGGTAGATCAAAGTATTCTTGACCACCATGTATTCAATTCCCGCATCACGGCATGCCTTCCGAAGTTGGTTGGCGTCCGCTACAGAAAGCCCCTTAAACTCCGAGAAGGTGACCGATTTAGCGCGCCCAAACCGCTCGGACAAGTCTCCGACAATCTTCTCTTTCGTTGAGCGTTCCAAGTTCATACCTCCTTCTGATCCATTATTTTCAATTCTTACTTAACACACGGTTGTAAACCGCATGGGATGTCACAAAAAAAGCCCGCTCTACCGAGCGGGCTTTGAATGACCAGTAATCTTCGGCAACGAAATTCAACTTGAACCGTTGTCTGAAGGCTTGGGCGCCCGATCTCGGTAGGATGATGGATTAAGCCTTGTGGGCTCCTACTGTCTTTGACCTATGTCTTTGTCCCCATTCTGTGCTGTACAAGCAGAGAGGGTAGGGGACACCGTCCTCATCTCTGCCGTGCTTAAATGTCCGTTCTAGGATGCCTTCAAAGAGGCTGGATCGACTCGGATACTGGGACCCATCGTGGTCGATACAAAAGTGGACTTCATGTAGGTCCCTTTGGCGGAATTGGGTCTAGCGCGATTGAGGGCGTCTGCAACCGATTGAATGTTGTCCCTCAATTTACCTTCATCGAAGGAAGATTTCCCGACCGGCGTGTGAATGACTCCCGCTCGATCTACACGGTACTCAATTCGTCCTGCCTTAACATCTTCGACAGCCTGCTTGACATTCGGGGTGACTGTTCCGGTCTTCGGGTTAGGCATCAAGCCCCGGGGACCTAAGAAACGGCCAAGTTTACCAACTTCCCGCATTGTGGCCGGAGTTGCGATCGCCACATCGAAATCGGTCCAACCCTCTTTCGTGATCTTGTTCACATACTCTTCGAGCCCCACAAAGTCGGCGCCGGCATCCTCGGCCTCCTTGACCTGTTCACCATCTGCAAAAACCAGAACCCGCACACTTTTTCCGGTACCGTGGGGAAGTGCAACTGTCCCACGGACTTGTTGATCCGCATGTCGGGGATCGACACCGAGGTTCGCAACGAACTCAACGGTCGCGTCGAATTTCTCAGTGGCCGTATCTTTAAGAAGGGTGACCGCCTCGTCTAAGGTATAAGATTTGTCTCCCTCTATTTTGTCCGAGGAGGCTCGATAATTTTTTCCGTGTTTCACTTTCGTGTCTATCCTTTCGGTGATTTTCGAATCGACTTCCCTAAGGGAAAATCGGTTAGTCCACCACTTCCAATCCCATGCTTCTCGCCGTTCCGGCTACCATTTTCATGGCGCCAGCTAGGTCGAATGCGTTCAGGTCTTCCATCTTAATCTCAGCGATTTCCTTTAGTTGAGCCGTGCTTACTTTCCCCACTTTATCCTTCTGAGGGACACCCGAACCCTTGGGGATTTTGGCGGCTTTCTTAAGGAGAAAAGCTGCTGGAGGAGTCTTTGTGATGAATGTCATGGTTCGATCGGCGAAAACAGTAATCTCCACCGGAATCACCACGCCGCCTTGATCTTTTGTACGATCGTTAAAGGCTTTGCAGAAATCCATGATATTCACACCGTGCTGCCCGAGAGCAGGACCGATGGGAGGTGCTGGCGTGGCTTTACCACCCTCGCATTGGAGTTTGATAAGTGCCATGACTTCTTTTTTTGGAGGCATTTCTTTTACCTTTTACATACAAATCTCTCGCTCTTAATGCGAGAGATCGTGGATTCTTCCCGACCGATTATTGAGCGGTCGATTTTTCAACTTGCAAGAAATCGAGTTCCACAGGAGTGGCTCGACCCAATACCTCGATCATAACTGTGAGCCTTCCACGTTCGTGGTTAATGGATGAGACGGTTCCCGCAAAATTCAGGAATGGCCCATCGATAACTTTGACTCGGTCGCCGACATCGAAACTGACCTTGGGCCGTGGCGCCTCACCCGATTCTTCCATCATCCCGAGGATATTAGTGACCTCGTCGGGGGTCAGAGCAACCGGAGTTTTTCCCGGACCGACGAAACCGGAAACACCCGGGGTCTCTTTGACCACACCCCATGTGGTTTCGTTCAATATCATCTCTACCAAAACATAACCCGGCATGATCTTACGGGTTGCAATTTTTTTCTTTCCATCTTTGATCTCGGCGACCTCTTCGGTCGGGATCAAGACCTGCGCGATTTGGTCCTGCAGTTTGTCTCTAAGGACCCAATTCTCCAGGGATTCCTTAGCTCGATTCTCGAAGCCCGCATATGTGTGGACCGCGTACCATTTCATGTCGGTTTCGCTCACAGCCGTTTCGTTCACTCTTTTCTCATTTCAGCGGTCAGGTGACCAGATCTTTGATCGTATCGTAAATGAAACTCACTACCGCTTGTGCCCCTCCCATATAGAGCGACATCACGATCATCACCACTAGGGTAATGACGGTTGAGTTCTTTACATCGTCTTTGCTTGGCCAGGTGACCTTTTGAAGCTCCGCGAGGACCGAGATTAGGAATTGTCCAAATCTCCCCTCGCGAAAAAATTTCACGCTCTTTAGACCATCGATACAACGCTGTATGAATTGTTCCATCGGCGGTGATTCGTCTCTCTTCCCACATAAATGAATTGGCAGGCCAGGAGGGATTCGAACCCCCGACCCCCGCGTTTGGAGCGCGGTGCTCTAACCAGACTAAGCTACTGGCCTATTAAATCGATTAACGACTCTCTCGGTGTAGCACATGTTTCCCACACCGTGGGCAAAACTTTTTAACTTCCACCCGTTCGGGGTGCAAACTTTTGTTTTTCGATATCGTATAATTCCGTGCCTTACATTCGGTGCAAGCCAGGGTAATGTTCTCTCGAGGCATATCTCTGTCTACCGACAGGATTTGGTATCTCGCGACTCTTCACGTAAAAAACCTCTCTGGAAAGCCAGAGAGGTCAAAACTTATAAGTCGATTTTGAGCAAACCTGCCTGAGTTACGATAATCTAGGTGTCCAACGCGGATATGTCAAGTCCTTTTGACTGAGGTGGATGCCTTTTGACTAGGGTGTTTTTTTGGCCTCTCCAAACCTCGAAAGGAAGTGGTGAATTCTCTCCGGCATGAGATACCTGACCAGTCCGAATATCACATAGGAACTCAACAAGAGGAACAGCGTACCAGGAGGTTCCATAACGATCAAAGCAATACCTAGGACTACCACGAAGAACGTCAGCGGTGCGAGAAAGAAGTCCCGTTGTTTCAGGCTGGGGTACGGTACGTGCGATACCATGAGTCCACCCAGTGTGATACTTACCAAGAGCAAGAAGATCGGGTGGAGATGAATATCGTACACCTGAGAGCTGAGCAAAAGCATTGCGATTAGGGCTGCGGGAGTAGGGGAAGGAAGGCCCTGGAATGAGCTCTTTTCATCCTGAAACACCTGCAAATTGAATCGAGCGAGACGAAGGGCCACACAAACCACTAATACCAGCATGATTGCCCAACCGATTGGGGTAATGGTTAAGACTTCGCCCTTGAGGAGGAGCAAATAGGCGTTAATCATAAAAGCAGGGGCGACTCCAAAAGACACAAGGTCGGCCATGGAATCGTACTGGACCCCGAAATCAGAACAACTTCTTGTGAGAACTGCAATTTTCCCATCAAGTCCGTCGAGCAGTATCGCCAGCATAATCATCCAACAGGCCTTGTTAAAATCCTCGATGGCTCCTGTCTGAAGCGCCGAAAGAGAGTAAAGCATTGCGGAAATACCGCATACTATGTTTCCGGTGGTAAATATGTTGGGTAGCAACGCGACTTTGCGTACTTTCATTGGAAACACCCTTTAAGGCATCTTGGTTTTAGATCCTTTAACCTCTTCGTTCGGGCTAATAATGTCAAGGTGGAGTCTGGACCTCATATGAATTCAGGTTGACGAAATCGTAGGGAGGGCTAATCTTGTAGAGTCAAGATTCGGATCGTGTCTTCTTTGAGAGCTCCCCAGAATTCGGGGAATAGGCAACCGTCGCGGAACCGATTGATCCCGGAATTGTAGTGTGGAAATGTTAAGAGATGATAAGATCGCAAACACGTATGAAGACCTTCCCCTTCCTGCTAGGTATTTTGTGGGTCGCGACTGGATATTCACATCCAGTGGAGACCCTGTATTTTTGTCGTGATCAAGAAATCCCTGTCAGGATGGATTCCACGGGAGTGGTTTTCCAGGTCCAGGATCCGAATTCAAAATCGATAGCCCAAATCGAATCGGTTCTCGATGCCTCAGCCGAAACTCTATACGCC
The DNA here is from genome assembly GCA_029261095.1 of Candidatus Omnitrophota bacterium. GTDB lineage: Bacteria > Hinthialibacterota > Hinthialibacteria > OLB16 > OLB16 > JACKFH01. The sequence continues at coordinate 12,094 of JAJDBZ010000165.1, forward strand.
AATCCCGAGAAGGGAAGGTACGCGTACAGAAATCCTGAAGGAAATCTCCTCTCTAATGCATCGTCAAAAATAACTTCTGGGGTTCAAGTTTTTCCACTGTATACTTCATTGGATGGGAAAGGTGATGCCATCGGATTCGATGAAATTATCGTTCGATTGAAGAAAGACGTTCCTTCGGTTGAGATCGACCGTCTATGCCTGGCTCACGACCTTCAAATTGTTTCCCAATCAGTATACGAACCTGAGATATTCATGCTCCGTCCGGCCAATCCCACGGGTCAAACATGTTTCGAACTTGCACTAGAACTCCAAGACCATCCCCAACTTGTGTGGGTCACACCCAATCTCTATTCGGAGAAACTGACAGCCCCCGCGCCAAATGACCCTCATTTCGTCGACCAGGTT
>JAJDBZ010000166.1 GCA_029261095.1 Candidatus Omnitrophota bacterium
TCCCGCTAGAAGAAGTGGGGAGTAGACATGTTAGGGGTGACCCCCAAAAAAAGCGATCGATCCGACCACCGATTGAAGCAGGCCAGCAAATGCCATTGCGAAGAGGAGACCGAAACAGAGGCCCTTCGCCTTGCCTTTGGCCACGAGGGGACCGCAACAGCCGATGAGAGTTCCTAGAATCCCGCCAATGACGCCCAAAATGCCTCCGACCTTCCCAGCTGAACTCGGACTCCACCACTCTCCCGGACTGGAAAAAGGTTCGGTGGATCCCGTAAACTCCACCAGATTGACATTCCTCAGATAGACGCGTCCTGTGGATGGTAGAATCGCATTCAGCTCGATCTTAGTGGGCAGCATCTCTTTCCCATCGGTGATACGAAAGGGGAGTGAAAACTCCCGAAACCCCATCGATGTGTTGGCCAACCATCGCATCGGTCCAAACTCGGACATCGTTCGCGTGAAAAAAGGTCCGCTCCCCTCAAAATGATTCCAGGTCTCGAGATAACCCTCGTCTTCCACATCGACATGGTAAACCTCGCCAGTAATCGCATAACTGTTGGAGGTGATCCCTGGATTCTCAATTGACAAGAGAGACAGTTCCTTGCGTTCCGGGCTGGAGTTTTCAATAAACACAGTCCCTGCTGGGATTTCGATCTCCCTCTCAATCTCTGGTTCACTCAAGATTGAGATGGAATCCTGCATCCATAATTCGGCGGGGAGTTCCTTGACTATATCCACCTCCGCCGAGGCGACGAGGCAAATAGAAAAGCTAAGCGTTCCGATGATCTTCCACATGATGTTCCTCCAATTCTTCCAGGTAGGTCTTCATGAGTTCCCGGAAGGTTTCTGTGTCGATTTTTCCTTCAGCCAATTTCGTTCGGAGTTTCAACTCTAATGGACTGATCCCGTGGGCTTCCTCGATCAGCTGGATCTTTTGGATCAGTCGGTCCAGTCGAAGACGCACAGTCGGGTATGAGACCCCGTAGATCTTCGCCATCTCTTTGAGCGATCCCGAGGCGAGAATGAATCTCTTCATGAAGGCCAAGTCCTCCGGATCCATCTGTTCAAGCCATGTTTTCACGTTGTTTTTCAAACTCCTTACTGAACATTTTCATTCTACATTAAATAATATTAAAGTCAACATTAACATAAATGAGTTTTATCCTAATGAAAATATCATTTATTTTTAGATTGAAAGTTGACCCCTTGACAGTTAGTGATTATAAGTGCACTCTCTTGCAACTCCCCAAACCTCGAAAGGAGGAATCGAAGATGGAACTTCAGAATGTGGTATTCAATGAAAGAGTGAGGGCGGGTAACCGAACCTACTTCATGGACGTGAAAGAGACCAAAGAAGGTAAGCCCTATCTTTCGCTTCAGGAGTCCAGGAAGAAAGACGAGGGTTTTGAGAAATTTCGCATCTTGGTTTTCGAGGATCACCTTCAGGATTTCATCAAGGCACTCAATTCGGTTAAAGCATTCATCGATAGTCACGCGCCGGCTGCGGGAGAGACAAAGCAATCTCCAATTCCTGAAACACCCGAGGAGGAAGATCTACCCTTTTGACGGCATGACAAATTGGCAATAACCGTGTAACCCGGGAACCCATTCCTGAGTTTGTTCCTGACCTGTTCTTGGTTCCATTCCTGGAGAATGGTTTCCCCGGTTACCCCTACGAACCGATGACCTTAAAGAGACAGAAATAGGAGAATACCAAGAAGGACAATCCCAACATGACCGCGTAAATCGGGTTGGGTTTGAGGATTTTCCAAACTTCCTTCGAAAAGAATTTTGGCATGACCAGAAAGAGCACGATTCCCACTGCGCCTGCTTGAACCGGAGTCAGAAGGAGTCCATCCAGGATAGCGCCTAAATGAACCAGGATCACCGGTTCGACCCCAAAACCATAAACGATCACCATGTTCGAAAAAGTAAAGAGGACCAGTACGAGTCGGAACTGTTTCTTCCAAGGGATCCTTCCAAACGAGGGAATCAAGATACGACCGCAATCCGCCAGGAGTCTGGGCCAACCCGCGAATTGACCGAAGAGGGTGCTCATGAGTGCCGCGAGTGCGGCGAGTACATACAGTCGGGCGCCCATCTTTCCCCAATGGTCGCCAAAAATCCTTGAAAGGGAATAGGCAAAGTCCTCCTTGGCCGGGACGACCTCAGCAGGACCCAAAACGCCCGCACCTGCGATCGTGAAGGCGACAGTCACGAAAATTCCAATCAACATCCCGACAGTCGCGTCCCATCTGACAACACGGCACCAACCTTTCAGGCGATGAGCATCTTCTTTATCGAGAGACTTGAGCTGTTCGGGGTCCAGAGGTTTTCCATACCCCCTCCCCTCAGTAAGTCCATAACCGGCGCCCATGATCCAGTAGGTGTACCAGACCTGACTTGCGAATCCGCCCGCAGCCCAGCCCAAAAGAGGCAGGATCTCACTCCAAGGGGAGGTGTTTTCGAGCTGGTCGGCGGCCCAGGCCGGAACCTCGGGGACCTCGAAACCAAAGATTCCATGCAGCAACACTCCAATGCCCGGCCAAGTTGTGTAGGCCACATCGCACACTCCGACAATAATGACCAGGACCAGGAGGGACATCAGGGTCTTAAGGATTTTAAAGCCGCCAATAAAGGTAACGGTGAAAACGACTGCGGCGATCGTCCATCCCAAGGTTGTCGAAGAGAAGGGAAGGAAATAAGCCGCAAATCCACCCGCCGCACTCGCGATCGCAGCGCTGGAGATGGCCCCCGAAGCGAGTTGCCCGATGAACACCAGCCAGATCACCCAGTTCTTCGGACCCGGAGTCCGGCTGAGCATGTCGATCATCCCCTCGCCGGTGCATACGGTATACCGCGCACCGGCAAGGCCAATCCAATATTTGAGGAGGATTCCGAAAAAGGGAGCCCACAAGATCGCCAAACCGAGAATGGCCCCAGTTCGGGGAGCGATGATGACTTCCCCTGACCCGATGTATTCTCCACACCAGATTAAGCCGGGACCCAATACCGCCAGTACCGCAACCCCTTTGGGCGGTTTTTTGACCACTCTCGAACCTCCACTCCACTTAAATCAATTCAGAGGAAAAGTAGACCACGAATCAAGGTTGGGGGGAAGCGTTTTTTTTCTATCCTCTGATGTGCACCGGTATGAGTTTTCACCTGAGCCGACGAAGGGGCCAGCCCTCCATCAACCGATCACTCCTCCACTCCGTGTTGAAGTTCGCGGTCCAATTCCTCTTCCAGCCGGTGCTTACTCATTCCGCGCATCCCCATCGCGATTCCGCCCATCGCGGTCAGGACCAAAGTGACCGCATAATAGAGGAGCGAAACCGCCAAGGCTTCCTCTAATGAGAGTTGTTCGCGGAGGAAAAAATAGAAGACTGCCTCCCTCACTCCGAGTCCGCCCACCGAGGGAATCAGCATGGCGACCGACAAGCAGGGAATGAGGACCAGGTATGTGGCAAATGGGACTTCGAAGCCCAGTGATCGGCTCACCAGATATGCGGTCAATGAATAAAAAGAAAACACCACCGCAGTCACTAAAATTGTACCGATCAATGTCCGAGGGGATCTCAAAAGGAAGACTACCGATTCGGCAAACTTCTCGATTTTGAATCTTCTTAGCAGACTCCAAATGTTCCGCCTCAAGTCTGATTCCCCCGGGATAAAGAATCGAAGAATGAGCAGGACCCCCACACCGATCAAGCAAACTGCCGCGTATTGCAGAGCGTTCCGAGTCAGGTCCGTGTCCCCCAGGGCAAATGCCAATCCTGCCGCGGCGATCAGCGGCGCCGCGAGCATCCCTAACACCCGGTCGGCGAAACTCGCAACCAGACACGACTGAAGCGGTTTCCTCAAATCCATTGAGGCCACAATCCCGGTGACAAACGCGGCGCCTCCGGTTATGCGGAGAAAACTGCTGCTGAAAGTGGCCACCAAGACATAATAAAAACTGGCTCGGAGTGGGGCATGGATTCCGACACAGGTGAGGACCATCTTAAGGCGGACAGAGATTACCAGTGTCGCGATGAGTAGCGCGACAACCGAAAAGAGCAAGGGGAGGGGTTGTGTCTTTCCCAATACCGTCAAAATCTCAGGAAAGGAGTCACGCAAATAGTATATTCCAATAGAAATAAGAATCGCCGAGATCGCGACAGGGAGAAGTCGTTTCAGTGTTTTTCGACCGGACACATCCAAGGTGGTGTTTCTTTCTCGATTAGAGTCAGGAGGCGGAGTCTTCTTCCCCCAGGTTCTGTGTGCAATTAACGATATAAGGAACGCGACCTTCCGATTCGTGGTAGGTTCTCAGATTAATCTCCGCCAAAAGACCGGTTGCCAAGAACTGTACCGCCACAATAATGAGGAGGACTGTCAGATAAAGTAGCGGGTTGTCCGACAAATCCTGTTGTCGCTCCGTGAACCATTTCATGTAGACTGCAACTCCGCCGGAGAGCAGAGCGAAGAAGGAAAGAAACATGGAGATGTATCCAAAGAAATGCATCGGACGATTTGAAAATGAGAGGAGGAATTTGATCGTTAGCAAATCGAAGATAACACGCAGTATTCTCCCCATTCCATATTTTGAAACTCCATGCCTTCGGGGATGGTGCTGGACCTCGATTTCGGCAATTCGGGCTCCCACCCGATGCCCGAGAATGGGGATGAATCGGTGGAGATCTCCATAGAGTTTAATGTTCTCAACGATCGATTTTCGATAGACTTTAAGTGTGCACCCGATATCGTGTAGATCGACTCCGGTGGTCCATTTGATCATCTTATTGGCGACCATCGATGG
>JAJDBZ010000167.1 GCA_029261095.1 Candidatus Omnitrophota bacterium
ATGGGTGGTCTCATCTCCGGCGCCAACGTTAGCCCCTGTCGCGGAGATGTCCTGGAATTCGAAAGTGGCGCTGTCGTCGGCGATGTAACCGTAGCTGTCCGGGCCCTGAATTCCCGAAAAGCAGTGGTAGGGGATTATTAGGGGGATCGCGGCAACCAACCATCTTAGTAAAAGTCTGATAAAATGCTCCCCACTCCTCCGGTGTGAATTCTTTCTCCGATGCTGTTATTCCCATGTTGCATGGGCCCAGCCTCGTGAGAAACCAGGTGGGAAGAGCAGATTCGCAGTAGCAGTCGATTGATCGAAAGAACCGACGAGCGGTGTGGAAACCGTTGTCTGAATCGACACGCTCTCACTATATACAATCAAGTCAACGATTGACCCTACTGGAACGTACGCGGCTTCGATACCCACCACGACCGAACTGGCCGAATCGATGGTGGCGTCGGGCACGGAAAAACTACCGGTCGGGCTGGAAGAGACAGGATTTCCATTGATAGTGGTGACTCGGACCTGGGGGAATCCGGATGTGGGAAGGAAGGGTGTATTTGGGACAAGGGTCACTCGTCTGAAAACGCCGATGATCGATCCGTTAAACAGGTTCTGAAAAGCCTCCATCCGGACCCGACCGATACCGAAGCTTGTGTTACTCCCCGTGGTGTGCAAGGAACCAGCGCCCGCAATGACTGGGGCTAGGATCCATACCGCGCCGCCGCTCCCGATACCCGCGTTTAAGGTTGGGTCGACGTTTCGGCCCCCTCGGGAGAGGATCGCGCCACCGACCGAGACCGACTCGGAACTAGCAATGACCAAGCATCCGCCGCCCGCCCCCCCGCCATGTCCCACAGACTTCTGAAAATTTCCGCCCCCGCCCCCTCCCGAGCCTCCGAGAAGAGGTCGTAAATATACGTTCCCATAGGTGTTCTCCTGGAGTCCTCCACCCGCAACTGTGGCATGGGCAGCGGAACCACCGGCTGAAGTGCTCGCTGGTGCCGGACTGCCGCCTCCAGGACCCAAACCCGCTGTTGGAGGATTGATATTGTTTTGGCCGATACCTCCGGGAAACCCACCTGGTCCCGGTATAGAGGGTCGATGATTCTCGGTGCTCACGTTGATATCAAGACCCGGCTCCCCAACGAGGTTGATTGTTCCGCTTACATTAACCCGGCCGCTGGCAAGCCAGTAAACTGGGGACCAGTTGAGTTGCGGCGCGAGCATCCGCACCGTCAGCCCGGACGGAATGGTGATCGAAGTGAAGTGATAGATGTTATCTCCATCCGGATCGAGTGGTGGATCGAATGTGCTCGGATCGAAAAGGACGGTTCCCGTCCCTTCGAACACCAGCGCACCGTCGGAACCGTCAGAACCGCTATCGAAAACCTGAGCGACCGCCAAGCACGAGAGGAAAGGGATCCAAAGAGGGAAGTAAATCAAAAAGTTTTTCTGTCGGGGTACGTATCTCATCGGTCCGATCCTCCATGTTGTGTCTTTCGCGATGTCATATTCTCCACGCTGAAACTTGGGCTCGCGGCTTCGGCGATGGGATTGCCCTCGGGTATCGTTTGGTTGAGAACGGAGAACGGAAGAGTTGTGGCTTCCTTTACCCGATCGGAGACCGGTGCGGTGGCATCGACCGGAACGCTTTCCGGGTCTAGCGGGTCCGATTCTAGTTCCACTTCTTCGCCATCCAAAAAACCATCGCCATCGCTGTCGGGATCGAACGGGTCGGTCCCCAACTCAATTTCATCCCCGTCGGAGAGGATGTCGCCATCGGTGTCGGGATTCCCGGGCTCCAATCCCGACAGGACCTCGCGACAATTACTGAGTCCATCTTCGTCCGAATCCTCATCGCCGTCGGCAATTCCGTTGTCGTCGGTGTCTGATCGGTTCGGATTGAGTCCAAGCGAAGATTCGAGTTCGTCCGACAGACAATCGTCGTCCCCATCATCCGCGAAATCGAACGCTCCAAATTCCCAGCTCACCGGAGTCAAGATTTGATTTCCCGCCACATCCGTCACACTGGCGTCCACTACGGCACGATAGAATCCAGTTTGTAGTGGGGAGGACAGATTGAGGAAGGCGCCAAGGACATCAACTCGGAATTCAACCGATGGTGGGGTCACACTGACATCGTCTCCGGTTCCCAACAGGTTGTCCCCTCCCGCCGAGAACAAGGCGAATCCTCCGACATCCAAAGTGTCCGGATCGATCGGCTCATTGAAAAATGCCGCCACAGTACGGACGCCCCCTGCGAAGGAGCCCGGCGACGGGAATGTCCGCGTAACTTGAGGTGGCGTCAGGTCTTCGGTCAGTGTTAGAACGAATTCCTCCGTCCAGGTAAAATTCCCGCCCGTGTCGGTGGCTTTGGCTCTCAAGGTCATGGTCGTTTGATCGATCAACCGTGGCGCGACAAACCGAAACTCGAATGGAAAACTTCCATCCACCAAAGCGCGCTGACCATCCAAATGGAATTCTACGTTCCGAACCTGGGAATCGTCGGTCACATCGGCTAACACAATCGCGGCCAACCCCTCTTCGATTTGGGGAGGATCGAGAGCGAAGTTTGTCTTGAGTGTGATCTCGGGAGGGTTCCCCATGTTATCGAAGGGGAGATAGTTGATGACATGCATCCCATTTTCATGATCCGCGGCATAGGCAAGAGCATTATTGATGGAGACCGCGCGCGCGACACCTGGCGTTTCGAATTGGGTAATGAAAGCGTTGGTCTCCGAAGCGTCACGAACATCATAGACAGACACATTGTGGGGACCATCGAAGGCGAAGTTGGGACTGACCGCCGCGACCCCGGTTCCGGAACCGTTGTCGACAATATGTTTCCAACCAAACTGATCCGTGTCACCGGTGCCCACAAGGATGGGGTTGAGAGGGTCTGTGATGTCGAATGTGTTGTACCCCTTGCCATGGACGGTGTAGACGATCTCATCTCCGACGAACATTCGTGTGTTGGCGGTGGAGACGAATGGGGAGGGAACGGAGTTCACGACTCCCTTGGGGTTGGAGAAGGGAGTCAGGATGTGTAGGTGTCCCCCGGATAGCCCGTAAACGACGTCGCCTCGGATTCCGATGTCCCGCACCGGGGTTCCGATATTGAATGTATCGAATAGGTCGCCCGCTTCCAGATCGACCATGAGTATTCGTCCGGAAGAGGAGCCCGCAAAGGCCAGTCCACCCGCTGCCGCGACCGAAACGATGGGACTTCCGATTCGGATTTGGCGGATGATCTCCGCCGCTGGCGGGTCGCTGATGTCGACAATTAGCAGACCCCCCTCCCCATCCGCGACCGCGATGCGATCGCCCGAACAGGCGACCCTTTGGGCGATTCCGGGTGTGTCCACTTGGGCGATGATGAGGGGTTCCATCCCATCGAAGACGTTGAACACCGAGACGCCACTTTGCGAGTCGGCGACGACGGCGAGATTGTTCTCCGCGCAGACATCGACAGCAGTTCCCGGTGTGTCGACCGTGCCGATGATCCCAGTCCGGGTCGGCAGCCCATCGAGGGGGTTGGTCCCCTGATCTACCTCGGCTCCATCCGGGATTCCATCACCGTCGGTGTCGGGATTGAAGAGATCCGTGCCATAAACGAACTCAACCAAATCGGCAAGGCCATCGAGGTCGGTGTCCCTCAGCTCCTTTGTCCTTAAGAGAATCAGAGTCGGTTCGGCATCATCTTCGAATGGAGTCGGAAAAAGATTGAATCTGGGGAGATCGAATTCTGCGCCGGGAAGTGAAAGAGGACGAATGTACCCGGTTCGATCAGTCAGAGGATCGTAAAAAGCCACAAACTGTAGTTCTCCATCCGATGGGATGAAAAGTTGATAGTCTCCTCTGGGTCCGGTCTCTCCCCTCAACACCATAAACTCGTCGGGACGAGCGATCTGTGCCGCGTAGAGTACTGGATAGGAAGGGGCATTGTCGGAGATCACTCCAAAGGTCGATTCGAGAACCGCCAGGTCATCTTCGATACCGATGGTGATCTCTCTCAGAAACCTGATCGCGTCCCCACCGGCAATGGTGTTAGCTTCGCCAACCAGCCCGAGGAGCATGGCAACTATCTCGGTGGGGAGATCCTCTTCTGAATAGATGAAATCCATGGCCATAAAGACCGCGTCGTCGAACATACGGATGATTTGATCCGCAACCGGATCGATCTGTTTCAATGTTCCCTTGGTGAACCTGAACGGGTTCTCGATAGCAATCCTCTTGTCCAATGGTCCGATCGATTTGGTGCATCCTTGATCGCAAGCTTGGTTGCATTTGAGTTGCGCTTTGGTGCAACTCTCTTTCCCTCTCTCGAAAACCTGCTCATTCTCTTTTAAACATTTCTTCTCCTCTTCAGCAGTCTCGGAAAAGAGCTTGCACCAATCGTTGGAGGTATCAAGCTGAAGGTTCATGAAGTTGATGCAATACTCAAACCAATCACGGCATGCCCCGGAGCACCCCAACAAATCGTCGCAATCTTCAGGCGGTTTCGGTGAATTCATTCGGCAATCCGCAAAGCAAGCGTTCACTTCCTCGGTAAAGGTTTCCTGACAAGCCGCCCTCGCATTTTCGTAGGCCTGAGACTGAGTTTGGAGACAACTCGCTTGCAGTTCGCTCGATTCGAAGGTCGAGCAGGTGGAAACCTGCTCGACGTAAAAGAGAACTCTATCTACTACACACTTGGCGAAATTCTGCTCCGCGGCATCGACACACATGCTCAAATCTCCGACACCTTTGCAATCGGCGCATCCGGCTGGGCCACCATCGTCATCGTCGTCATCATCCCCGTCGTCATCATCGTCGTCTCCACCTTTTTGGAGAATCAATTCTTCTTCCTCGGCCTCGCATCCTCCGGGGGGAGGACCGGCGGGCGGCGGGCCGTCACCATGCCACCCCGGGGCCAGGATACCGACACCCGGATCGGTGCAGACCGAGAGTCCGTCCTCGCTGACCGTCATGGTTCCGATCCCTTCCCAGATTCCTTTGTCGTGATTGAAGGAGTAAAGGAAACTGCTTTCACCCGGCTGCTTGGTAATCCCTGTATTGGGGTCCGGTAGGTTCGGAAAACAGACCGGAATGGGCATATCGAAATTGGTGGGCGAGGGATTGCCTGGTTCCAGGGCGGCAGTTTGAATCGTGATGACTACAGGGAATTCCAGGCCATCGGGGAGCTCGCCCGGTAGACGGGCGGGGTCTACCGCGCCGACGCCGATCATCCCGCCACGATCGCCGTTGTCGGTAAAGAGCGAGTCCGGAGGAACCATCAGCATGAGGCCGATGAACTCGGGATGTTCTAAAAGGATATCCTCTGGGAAAGTAACGACAGTTTCCTCAGTCATGGTGGTTTCCTGAAGCGCTCCCTCCAATACGAGTGGCAGGAAAACATCGCCCACATCCGTGTCTCTTCCCGCGGTGGCCACCCACGGTTTCCCGACGAAGGGATAATAGGGTCCATCGGGAAACGAGGTGGCGACGGTGCTGCCTCCGATCGGGGCCGAAGAAACTGTGCGTCCATCGACGTGGACAAAAAATTTACCGACTGGCGCGGGGTCAAGGCGAAAGTTCCCCATATTGTCGGTAACTGTAAACAATGTTTCCTCGGCGCCATCGACAGTAATCTTAACTCCCTCCAATGGAACGTTGACTTCTTGTGTCGTTCCTTTGGCTGTCGCCAATTCCGATGCGAAGACACGGCCGCTGACAGAAGTTCC
>JAJDBZ010000168.1 GCA_029261095.1 Candidatus Omnitrophota bacterium
AACGGTTTGGTTGCAACCAGAAGGGGCGATTACAGTTCTTGAACCCGCTTCGGGAGCGGAGGTTGTGGCGATCCCAGCCGATCCCGATTGGGTCGATTGGTTACCGGTCTTTCCCGCGGATGGGACGGATCCGGCAATTTACCCGCCCCCGAACCATCTGGTCACGCGTACCGACGCGGAAGGGCGCTACCGATTCGATAAGCTCCGCCCCGGGAAATACCATGTGATCGCTCACTTCCCGGATTACTACCCGGGCGAGGAACTTGTGGGTGTTCCACCCGGGAGCGAAGTGGTCCAGGATTTTGTCCTGTCCCCTGTGTTGACCGGTCCAGGAAAGGTGTTGGGACGGGTGACCTTCAGTCCCCCCGGAATCGCCTCGGAACCGCAACCGATCGCGGGAGCGAAGGTGGTGTTGATCGGTCAGAACGATTTCCCGATCCCGATTCCGTTGGCCGATCCGACTAACCCGGAAGGAATCGCGATCCTGCCGCCGGACTTCCTGTACGAAACGAAGACTAACGAGGACGGGTTCTTCGAATTTCCCAGAGTGCGACCAGGACATTACATCGCTCATGTGAGCGCCAATGAGTTCCAACCCGCCAGACAGGAGGTCTTTGTCCATCCGGGAGAGACCATCGTTCTGCATTTCGATCTGATCCCCGATGGGGGCGGAGGCGACACGATCCTCGAAGGAGGGGTTTTTGAAGCCCATTTCGCCAAGACCGCGGCGGGCGATATTCCCCATCCGATTGCGGGAGCGACAGTCATCGCCTTCCCGCTCTGCATACATGGGGACCCGATCAACGGGTTCTTCGATCCCAACGGCGAACCCTGTTCTCCGAGGATCACCGAGACCAACGAGCGAGGACGGTATCGATTCGGTCATCTCCATCCGGGTCCTGTCGTGGTCACGGTCATCGCCGAGGGTTTCCACCCAGCCGTTCAGTTGATCGACTTACCCGGCGGACAGGCGACCGTTCTCAACTTCTTCCTCGAACCGGTTGGAGGGAACGATCCATCGGGGTTATTTGGACAGATCACCCAATGGACTCCCTTCCCGACATTCGCCCCAGTCCCTGTGGTGGGGGCGCACATTTTCCTCGAACCGCTCTTTCCACTCCCGCTTCCTCCAACAGGTCCGCTACCGTATGTGTTGGAAGCGAAGAGCGATGAACGAGGAAATTACCGATTCAATAATTTGGAACCCGGCCCGTATCTGATGCATATTCGAGCGGAAGGTTTTACCTCGGTTGAAGATTTGGAGGTGCATGTCCATCCAGGCCGAAAGACTCGCCAAGATGTCTTGCTCTACCCGCTCGATCAGGGGTCGGCTTCTTACCATGGTGGAGTCTATGAAGTGGAGGGCGATGTTCCTCCCGACGCGAAACTGGTCTTACACCCCATTCCTGGAGCCACTGTGCGATTGGTCCCAGACTGGTTGCCGGTAATCGAAATCTTCCCGCCACCGAATGTGGGCTTTGATCGGAAAACGAACGAGCAAGGAATGTTCTCGTTCGAGGGACTTCCAGCGGGGGGGTTTGGAGTCACTGTCCTCAAGGAGGGGTATGTTCCACAATCCGGACACATCCTCTTGGAGGACAACCAAGTTCTACAGGAGGACTGGTTTATCAATCCCCATGAAGATGGCCTGGTTCGGGTCCGAGGCCGTGTCCAGGAAGACACGGGTGAGTTGGATATTTGGATTCCGATCGAGGGAGCCACTCTTTTGCTTGTTCACGCTGATGGGAGTCTCCCGCCGGGCGGCGAAGCCCATTCCGGACCGGATGGCGATTTCAGGTTTCCGCCGATTCAATCGGGCGAGTACCTTTTGGTTGTTGAAGCCAACGGATACCACCGTTATGAGGAGCCGGTCGATCTCGGCGAGGAGAAAGAACCGTTTATCCTAGTGGAGCTGGAGAACGAAATGGAACCAGAACCTGTGGGTGCGCCCTAGCGACATCAGGAGAGAATCGACCTAAGCCCCAACTTTCTATCAAGAGAGTTGGGGCTTTTTGTTTTCAAGATGGTTTGTTGGGGAACACAACTACTTGGGCTGCTGGTAGATATACTCTCTGCCCCAGGTGTTAAACACATCGATTCTTCCGGAACGATCCTCGAATGATCGGTGTCGGTTGCCATACACATCGGTGTATGAAGAGGTGTAAATGGGGCCCGGGTTCAAGTAGTTCTCGAGGTGAACCCGGTTTCTCCATTCTTGCATGACCACCCAATCCGGTTTTTCGCCTCCGGTGGCTTCCCAATCGACGACACGTCTATGGGAGGCAGGGGAAGATTTTCTTCGCGCAAGTTTGTCATAGAATGCATCGATCTCGCGTTCCGACATCTTCTCATTGTTGGGTGACACGGAGTTTTCATACATCCAGGCATCCTCTGGATCCGATGAGAAATTTTCTTCCAGGACTGCACTCTCTCCGAACTCATCTTGAACATCCAACGGCCATTCAAATAGAGGGGATGGGAGATTTTGGTCTGCAGGGGATTGGTTCGTTTGGGAATCAATGAGTTTATCTGGATTGGTGGACCTTCCAGTTAACGATTCATCCGGAGCCCTCAAAGTAGAAGTTTGGATCTGCAACTTCTCGCGGCTTGGAACAAAGATACGCTCGTACCAATCATAAGCCAGAAAGCCAACAAGTGTGACTAATAGAAAAATGTAGCAGATCCGTTCGGTCTTTCGATTCATGGCTCAGATCCTTTCGGGATCGACCTCACATGTAATCAACCGGTCTATCGTCCTCTATTGACGCCCAATCTGAAAGGGAGGCAAAACCGGTATCTCATTTGCCGCATCTCCAATTGTATCAGCCCTGACAGCCGTTCGGCAATGATCTCCTAAGTACACAAGGCATTCCCGGTCGAAAACAACTCCATCCGAGTTCTCATCCGCCAAACCGGAAAGAGCTTTTCCTAGGTTCCCACGGAGTTCGGCAAAGCACCCTTCGACGGAAAGTGTTACCAATCCGACTCCAATATTGGGACGTTTGTAAGGAGTGGCTCCTTCAGCAAGTCCGACGGTACTCAGAGAGATTTCCTCGACCAGTCGCGAATAGACCTTTGCAGCCTCCTCGGTTGCTTGTGAGGGATCGATCTGGAGGTCGAGAAACCACATCATCGGACCGGTTTTCCCAGCGGACTCAATTGCTTTTAACCACTTGGACAAGGGGATTTTTTCATTTCGATAGGCCCCGACCGCGATTTGGAGTTCTTCGCCTTCAGTCACAGGACAAAGGACCGCGGAGGTGTAGAGGGTCGCAAAATCGTCTTCGGTGAATACCTCATCGAGATAGTCGAGGTTCGCGTTCATCACCTCGGCGTTCAATGTCCCAAATGGAATCACAACTTGGAATGGATTAAATCTGCCTTTGTCCAGGACTTGAGCCCAGGCCTGGACCCAGTCTTCGCCTGTTCCGGCATCCTTGCCTGGCGCCATCCAAATGAGAAAGTTTCCAAGTTCCTGATTGGGCTGCATCGCAATAGATTCAGTCGGTGGCGGGTTGGTGGTGACAATGGATGAGAGGTCGGGGACAGGGTCCCGGGTCTGAAGCGGAGGTACTGAATCGACCACTGTCACGGGGGCGGACGAAAAATCATCCACCGACTCCATTTCTGGAGCACCAAGAGGATAGAGTCTGATTTTATCGCCACCCACAGCCATCCACCGCCCTTTTGGGTCGAAAGCGAGGGATTCGGCATTTCCAGTTCCGAGTGAAATGGTCTCGACGGGGGAATCGGGTGCGTTCACATTCCATCTGGAGATCTCGCCATAAGTGCTTGTGGAGACCAAACTGCCATCGGATAGAAAACCGACTCCAGTGACACCCCCTGAAGAAAGGCGGAAGAGGTTCTTCCAGGCCCAGAGTTCATCGCCGGTTCGATAGAAAACCATGATCTCTCCACGCGAATCGCCTGCCGCGAGGGTTTGGGAATCGGGACTGAACGCAACGGCTGTGACTGGCCCTTTGAACTCTTGTGTTCCGAGAGCGCGTGCCTTTGCAGTGTCGTTCATTGGCCATACATACAATTTCGAGGAAGCGGCGCCCATTGCCGCAAACCTGCCATCGACTGAAACCGCCATGGATTGGCACCCTTCTGAGGTCCCTGCCAGAGGAGGGATGTCCTCGCGAATCCATGACCCGACCTCATACCGGTAGATTTCCCCGGGGTTGGCTCCGCCCACCAAAACTAGATCGCCAACAGGATCATAGACCAAAGAGGCGACAGCGTTGGTGAGTCCGCCTCCGCTATAGAGAGGTTTCCAATCGGTTGTTGAAAGGACGACAAACCTGAGCTCGTTCTCCTTTCCGCTGCTCGCGGTCGATAGAGCGAACTGGTCACCCAATGGACTGAATGAAAGCGACATTGGTTCGGTATCGAGAAGGGCTTCTTTGATCACGGTCAGGTCGGGGACACTCAAGACGACCACTTTTCCCGCAGCCCCATCCTTCTTAAGCGACACCGCGAGTCTTGTCCCTGTGGTGTCGAAAGCCATTCGTGGAAAACCATTCGATGAGACTTGGAGGTCTGCCTCGGCAACCGGCTGGTAGTCCTGTCCCATGGCTGGAACCCAAGCAATTAGCATTACGGCGGCGATCGATCTAACGATTGTCATCTTCCTATTCATTCCCCGATCTCCTCCCATTGCGTCTAAGGTTAAGATTCATTGATCAATTGCGAGCGGCTCTCAAAACTCCTTGATTCACCATTCGGGAGATTATCACTGTTTTGGGGGAGTCGGGTCAACACTTCCGAAGATAAACGGGGTCCCCAGTTTTCAGGCTTGTTTCGACTGCGGCATTTCCAAGATTGAGAGAGAGTTCCAGGGATGCGAATCCACCGAACACTGAACAACGCTCGCTGGGCGGTACTTCTCCGTAAGTGGTCACAAAGGGCCAGTGAACCCCGCCCTCGGTCTCGACACGAAACTCTCCACTTCTCAATTGAGGTAGGAACTCCTCAATCGAGAATGAGGTCACCAAGTTGCCGAAGTGGTCTGTGTATTGGACCTGCGCAATCCACCCAGTTTCGTTTTTCATCGGAACAGAAGATTCCAGGATAATGGGATCGGAGCAACTCGGTCCCAGATTCGAAATCGGAAGTCCACGAGAGAGATGCGCCGCCGTGGGCGCGAACAGGTCTCTTCCGTGAAAAGTATTGGAAAGCGAGGGCAGGCGATAATCGGGATTTTGAAGGACAACCGCATCGGACTTTCGGAAGCGGTCAGAGAAGAGGCCATTATCTGGCCCAACAAAGAATTTTTCAGATCCGGAAATGGCGAGCCCCCGACGGTCGGTCCCCACTCCGGGATCGAC
Organism: Candidatus Omnitrophota bacterium; assembly: GCA_029261095.1. Taxonomy (GTDB): domain Bacteria; phylum Hinthialibacterota; class Hinthialibacteria; order OLB16; family OLB16; genus JACKFH01. The sequence continues at coordinate 5,331 of JAJDBZ010000168.1, forward strand.
AACACAGAGGAAGACTGTTTTGGGAGGAAAATACGAGATCGACTTTTCCAAAAGGAATCTGCCCTCAGAAACGTTCTGGGGAGCAATGTCATGTGTCAAGTCGATCATCGGTGCACCGGGAGCGATCGATTGAATGACACCTTTCATCACGCCAACGTAGTTGTCCGCGATACCGAAATCGGTCAAAAGACAAATGGGGGAAGGAGTGTCCGATTCATCCATGACTCTCATCGAGAACGATGGACAAGGTCTCAGGATCGAATCGAAGGGAAACTTTCCCCTGGAGGACTGCATAGAGACGATCGCCCGCAAGTTCTTTCCGCCATCCTTCGAGTAGGGGGTGGCCATTGAGACTACCGCTGCTAAACCCGGCCACCAATTGGCGAAGGTCCTCGCTGGTCGCCACCACAGTGGGAGCGACATCGGCCTTTTCGGCCTCAATGCGAAGGACCGCGCTGAGAAGTTTAAGAATGGCTTCCGCATCTTCGGGGATTTTGGTTCGGGCGCTTGTGGGCAATTCCACGGGGTCCGACTTGGCTGACTCGACCCCTTTGGCGACAGCCCGAAGAATATCTTCGCCGAACCGGGAAATATCACCAGGATGCATCCCTCTCTGCCGTTTCAATTGATCGAGACTTTTCGGACGGCCCTTTGCTATAGACAGCAGAAGATGTTCACGAAGAATTCTGCCCGGGGGTAGGTTCTTCTTTTGAGCGGTATTCTCACGCCATTCCGCCAATGACCTGAGAACCGATAGAGAGGTCGGATCGAGGGCATTTCTGCCTTTGACCCTCAGGTAGCAAAGTTCTGGGGGTTCACGAAAATGGGTGGCCGCTTCACTGAGATGGCAGCATTCTTCATCGATCCAAGAGAGGCGATTACGTTTCTCAAGTTTTTTAACCAGTGACTGGTAAATGTCGAGGAGGTGTTCCACGTCTTTGGCGGCATATTCGAGTTGGTCATCATGGTGGGGACGTTGGCTCCAATCTGAAAAAGTCTCTCCCTTGGGGACTTTCTTCCCGAGAATCTGATAGACTAGACGGCTGTACCCGCACTGGGATCCATATCCAAGGAGTGAAGCCGCTATCTGCGTGTCGAAGATGGGTGATGGGAGCCGGTCCGACTCTTGAAGGAGGATCTCCATGTCCTGTAGCCCCGAGTGAAGCACTTTCTGAGAATCGGGGTGACAGAGGAGGTCCCACATGGGTGAGGGATCTCGGATGGCGGGACAATCGACAATTACGATTTCATCATCCACAATAATCTGGACAATCTCGAGTTTCGGGTAGTATGTTTTCTCTCGGACAAACTCGGTGTCGAAACCAATGAGGGGGGACCCCATGTGTTTTTCGCAATATGCACGTAGTGGTTCGTCTTCCTGGATAAACTGAGTCAATTTAGTCGCTTTTCTCCGGGTCGTTGGAACGATAGTATTCAGGGTGCATTATGAAGAGAACGGAATCTCAGGGGAAGGGTTAGGGCATTTGAAACCAAAATCAAGAAATCCGATGCGCATTGTCGGTGGAATCGACCGTGGGAAGCGTCTGATCAGTCCACCGGACGACTCCATCCGGCCGACACCGGGATTGGTAAGAGAAGCGTTGTTCAATATCCTCCAAGACCGAATCGAGGGCGCTCATTTCCTGGATCTCTACGCGGGCACGGGATCCATTGGGTTCGAGGCCCTATCGAGAGGCGCGGCTTCGGTCACCTTTGTCGAATCTTCGCAGGAAGCGGTGAAAATTATCAGGAGCAATCTGGAGAAGATGACCAGAAAGGACAATGTTTACATCCGGACGACCTCTGCTCCCGGTCAGTCCCGTGTATTCCAGAGAGATCGCAAGGAGTTCGACATCATTTTCCTGGACCCTCCTTACCACTTACCCGGAATGCCGATTCATTTGCTGGAACCCATTCTGTCCCCGGAAGGGTTGATCATTCATCAAAGGCCCTATCGAAAGACTGTGGGCGACCCTTTCGCGGGAACCTCTCTGGGAAAAGTCGAAACAAGAAAATACGGGAAATCGGAGTTATCCTTGTGGGGATTCTCAGAGAATGGAAAGATTCCCGTGGAGAGCACCCATGAATGAGCGGACCCCTCTGTTGGATCAAGACGCAGTCTCTCTCGGAAAATGGTTTGAAGATATCGGAGAACCGAATTATCGTGCACGTCAGGTTTTGAAATGGATCGATCAACTGGAACCGATCCAAGCGATGTCCGATTTGTCGGCCCCGCTGCGTGACCTTCTGAGTGAGCGATATTCCGATGACTATCTGGACACTTCCGAGTGTATCGAATCGGTGGATGAAGGAACCAACCGATTCCTTTTCAAACTCCAGGATGACGAGGCCGTAGAGTGTGTGCAGATTGGTCCTGCGGAAGATTATACGGCTTGTATCTCGACTCAAGTGGGCTGCGGCCTTCGGTGCTCCTTCTGCGCATCTGGAAAATTTGGGTTGGTACGGAACCTGAGCCCGGGGGAGATCGTGGGACAGATTCTTTCCCTAAGGAAAGTGATCTCAAAGAAGCAGAATGTCGATGGATGGCCTCGGCATATCGTCTATATGGGAATGGGCGAGCCCTTTCAAAACTATCGCGCCACGATGGATTCCATCCGTCGATTAATCGATTCTGAGGGAATCAACTTTGGAGTCCGACGAATCACGGTGTCGACGGTGGGATTGGTTCCGGAAATCTATCGATTCGCGAATGAAGACCTGCAGGTCGGATTAGCGGTTTCGTTACATGCACCCAATTCAGATTTGAGAAGAAGCATCATGCCGATCGAAGAGGTGTACCCACTCTCGCGATTGCTGACGGCTTGTGAGAAGTATATTGAGAAGACCGGGCGTCGGCTGACCTTTGAATATGTCCTGCTAAAGGATATCAACGATGGGCCGAAAGAAGCCAAGAAACTCATCGAGACTTTCAAGAAATGGAAACTGGTCCACTTCAATCTGATTCGATACAATCCAATCGGAATGACCAAACTCCGTCCCCCCGCTCCCGCGCAGGCCAAAGCTTTCATGAACAGACTCCGTGATGGAGGAATTCATGTGACTCTTAGACAGAGTCCCGGGAAAAAGATCAACGCCGCATGTGGACAGCTTCGAGGATTGGAATACGAGAAGCACGGAGTTCGCCCGAAACTCGCTGAGGTTTCAGATTGAACCCTACGGCCCCTCCTTGGAAACTCTATGGATGGGCAGGTCTACTGATCGATTGGATTTACCTCAAGGACCTTAAACGTCATCTTGTCCATGAACACCTGTCGCCGGCTCGGTTCCTTGGACAAAACACTCTTTCCGGCCACTATTTCGGATGCTACTCCCCGGTGGAGGGAACCACTTTCCAAAAACCCTTCCACGAATTCGGGTACATCGCGTGTGAAGCCTCCTATGAAGAACAGAGAGGTTTCCACTTGGCTCGGATGGCTGTTGATCATCCTGGCGCGTTAGCGGGGGGAAAGAAATACTGGGGAATAGAAAAGGTTGAAGGAAGTTTCGAAGAGGGGGAAGGATACGCGCTTCGGATCAATACAGCGGGGGGAAGGGTCCGGCCCACAGTCATTTTCGAGAAGCGATTCTCAATGGGTTACTGGGAACGGGATTTCTCATTTCTTTCATTCCTGAAGGATCGACCGATTCGATTTCGAATTACCTACTACGGAGAGCTCTTCTATTGTCGGATCAGGAAAGATCGGCTTTGGAACGAAGGAAGGGTGATTCCGCTGCTATTCGATGATTGTTGGATAACGATGCACCCTCCGGAATTCTTGAGATAAGGTCCCCGGTTGGAATTCGACTTTCTTATGGTAATTTCCTCGGCGACCTCGACCCAAATGGGATTGAGAATTTGACCCAAATTAGAAAGAGTTTGTGCTCATTATGGATATTGAAGCGTTTCAAGTCATACATTACCCGCTCATCAGCGATCTTTTGCAACGAGTCGTCTGTCCTCCTTACGACAAATTCAACAACGAACAGATCCAATCTTTTCGGCAGCAAGATCCTCACAACTATGTCTGGGCAATTCTCGGCGAGTCATTGGAGGACCATGACTACTACTCGGAAGCGGCCAAAACTTTACGTTCCTGGGCGGAGGATGGCACACTGGTTCAGGAAGAATCTCCCAAAGTCTTGATCTACCGTCAGATGTATAAATCACCTCTGACAGGAGAAGAGAAAACTCGAACAGGATTCTATGCTCTACTCAAACTCCCCGAGCCCGAAGATAACGCAGTGCTCCCCCATGAACGCACCTTCTCTGAGCACAAAGCCGATCGGTTAAAGCTCTACACTGAGGTGCGCGGAACGCCAGAAGCCATTTTCGTCCTCTATTCCGATGCCAAAGGTGAACTCGGAAAACTCTTTGCTGATGTCTCCCCGGGTGTGACTTTTCATGATTTCCATGGGCATCAGAACGAAGTTGCATTAGTGGACTCTCCGGAAATCCTGGAAGCGATCAAGCGGATAGTCTCTCCGCAGAAACTCTTGATCGCGGATGGCCACCACCGTTTCGAAACGGGACAAAATTTTCGCGCACAGTGTCGTGCAGAGAATCCCGACGCGGTCGGACCTCAACCCTATGACTATATTCTGGTCTATTTCGCGGCCCTCGAGGATCCGGGAGTGGAAATCTTGCCGACTCACCGAATGGTGAAGGGGATTTCCGACGCTGAAGTTGAGGAGTTTCTAAGCCGGGCCCAAGATTTTTTCGAGATCGACGAGGCGGGCACGGAAGTGACTGGAGATGCGATCCAAGACAAGGTCATTGAGATTCATCAGGATAGTTCTGAAACCGAATTCTTTGGCTTTGTCACGCGGGACAAGATCTACACCCTGAGACTCCGAAACGAGGAGAAACTTCAATCGCTTCTCTCATCGGATGTCGAGCCCTCCATTCGCGAACTGCCGGTTGTGTGGCTCCACCGTATCTTTTTCGACCAACTGTTGAAGGTCACTGTTGAGGAGGGGGCGCCCGATCGAATCGCTTATGTGAGGACTGGCCATGAGATTCATGCAGGGTTGAGCCGATTGGGCTACGATGTCGCTTTTCTTCTGCGGGGAACACACCCGGACGAGGTCAAAAAGTCTGCTGAGGCGGGGGTGCGGATGCCCCAAAAGTCGACGGATTTTTTTCCAAAAATTCTTTCGGGACTCGCGGCCTACTTGCATCCCTGAAATCTCTTTTCACCGTGTGGCTGTTTCGGGTTCCACTCCGACGAGGATGTTTTTGAAACCATAGGCTTTGATGTCGCGGACAAATTCGCGCAAGTAGTTGCTGGGTAGTGGTCTTGAGGAAGCGATTACGAGAGTGAGGTTGCCATACCTTCGAGCATATGCCCTTAAGGCCTGACGGAGGTTCGGTTCGGTATAATCCTTTCCATTGAGATTATACTTTCCGGGTTCGTAGACCCACAAAAGTCTCCCCCCCTTCTCGGATAAACCGGGCAGAACGGAATCGACGTCAGTCGGTTTTGGATCGACCTCGGGAATCAATTCACCTTGTGGAAGGCGCGACGGAACGATCGTGGTCTTGACCTTTCCAATCCCCGCCGACTCAATCGCATCATGCACTCTGCGAACCTGTACTGGATTGGCGGCTGCGGACTGTTGGATAAGAAGAGAACTTTCCGGCTCTTCACGCCCTATTTGCTCAATTTTCCGCTCAAGGTCTTCGAGCTCAATTTCCTCCCCATCGATTCCCAACTCCCATCGCTCTCCGATGTGGAGATCGTATTGTTTTCCCCCTGAGGCACGAGGACTCGCTGGGGTGGCTGTTGGGACGGAAACCTGAGTCGGAATGGGCGTGGGTTGCTCGCTGCGTGCATTCTTTTCTGTGACGGGGTCCCATTCGAAGTCTGGGATCCCGTTACGTCCGAGTCCTGAGATTCGAATCCCCTGAGAGACGATCGGGAGAGAGATTTCATCTAGGAGAATTTCCTCCGGGTCCTCGAGCCGGGCTGTGTCATGATGGAGGTGAATGTCGAACGTTTCACCTTTCAAGTCGCAGTGGGTGGAGGAGACAATGATCTCTTTTTCAAGCCGAAGGAGGTGTTGGCGCGGCCAGTAAATCGCTCTTTTCGAGGAAGCGATGTAGGAGCCTTCTTGTTCGGACAGTTTCACACCGAAAGAGAGGTCTTTCAGTCTGGGCGGCTGGATTCGAAGAAACTGCTGGCCATCCGCAGTCGTACCGAGTTTGAACCGGAGATCGTCCGCATCGGCCAATGGAACAACCTTTCGGTTCAAATCGGTCGGCAAGTGAGTCCACTCCAGTATCTCTTCGGTCAGTACGGGAAAATCTTCCTGTGCACTGCATTGAATAGCGGGGTCGAGTCCTATGATTAAAGAGACCAGAATTCGTAATGATTTTGGAAACATTCTCATCGGCATAAGATCGGTTAACTCATGAAGGGAATCGATTGGGACGAGTCTCTCAATTCTTCGACAGTTTCAACACCTGCCCTAAACTCGGTTCCCACCTTGGCATAGTACTCCAGTCTTGTTGCCTGTGAATCGGCGAAGTATTGAGTAGCGAAATCGCTTCCCCACCCTCGATCCTGTGTCCGAGCGAGCAGGGTATGCCCCCAGAGTGCCCGACCGCCCAACCGAAAATCGTTGACTACAGGCTCCAATTCTGTCGCTCCGAAATCATCCACGAACGGGAGTCCCGCTTTGTTCATTTCTGTTCCGATGCACAGGGGATAAAACAGTTCGCTGGCGGCATCGACCGCCTCATAGAGTTTGGCGACTTTCTTGGATTTTGTATCAGGGTCCGTAATGTTCCAGTTCCGGTCAGGGATGATGTTGAGAGCGCTGACCCCTTTTCCTTGAAAGAATTCAAGAAGTTCAAGCATGTTCGATTCTCCGGGTGTGGTTCCATCCAGGAAAGCGTAAGTGGGCAGGGCCCCCATATCTCGCGCAAGATCGACCATCTCTAGAAGAGTGGGGAAGCTGGAAGGATCGGGTTCGGCATACCCGGCACCCCCTTTCTTCATCAGTTTGGATCTGAGAAGTTCTTGGAATGGGTTGGTTTTGTGGAGAATGGGTTCCAACTCATCGGGAGCTATGGCAAATCGGTCGGCCCAGAAGTTCAAGAGTCCGGCCGGATCTCCGTCGAACACTTCATTCCCCTTCTTGTTGTAAGCCTCTACCAAATGTCTTTCCGTTGGGTTCTCGGAGGGGGTCATGGGCAGGACATCCGACTCGAAGTCTAGGGAGACCTTATCCAGGTGGTCGTTGATCCGCCGCACCATCTCGCGGTTCCGTTTTTGCGCCAAATCTTTCAGGTTGGCGAGAATCCCATGGCCTTTTGACCCTTCTTCGGGCATGCGATAGCACCCGGTGGCCATGAAATACGCGACGCCGGGTTCGCCAGGAGAATTCAGTTCCCAGTGTGAGTACTCGGGGATGAAGACACGCGTCTCAAGGCCCACTGTGGTTTTGATACCCAGCAAATCACCGGCATCAAGAACCTCTTCCATCGCATCAAGGACGTCGAAGTCGACTGACCCAATGATCTCAAGGCCCGCTTCGACCCCTTCAAATACAAGACGCGAAGGTGACCAACCCTCGGAGTTATAAGAGTGAAATGTATGGCCATGGAGATTCATCCAGTCGCCGGGTGGTTTTGGCTTCCATTTTCCAGCAGCTCTGGCTCGAGACAATTCTTCAACGGCCGCTCTGCGTTCATCGCGGTCGAAGCTATTCAAGGCTTGTCTTATTTGTTCAATCGTTCGCATCGTTTCCCCCGAGAAGTTTGTACGGATGATAGACTCAATTCGTTAGAAGGCCGACAAAGATTCGTGGGCCGCCCATCGATACAGTCTGATGATTGGCACCCAAGGAATCAATAGGACTGCTATCAGGGAGCCACCCCAAAGAAGAAGGAGCCCGGTGGAGGGCCATACCAGAGGGGACAACCATGCGGGATTCCATATCCAGGGAAGGGTCAGGCTGGTAACCCGTTCTAAAACCATTCCCATGCAAATGCCTAAGATACCGAACATGAATGACTCCCAAAGGAGAGCGGAAGCGATCTGCCCTCGGGAATACCCCAACGCCCTGTAAAGGCCCAAATCACGGCTCATCGCCTCGAACCTTTCGACCATCAGCAGAGTCAATACAGAGCAGGAGAGGAAAAGGGAGAGCCCGATCAATCCCCAAGTGATGTTAGTTCCCTGCCCCAGCAGTCCGAGAAGGTTTTTGTATTCCCGTTCGACCTCCACCAACTGAGCGACACTTCTTGTTTGAACGGTGTTTCGGAGGAGATCCCACTGCCCGTCTTTCTTTGGATCGAGAATGACCGAGAACCAGGAGACACCTCGGATCATCTTGCTTGGGTGGATGACTCCTTCGCCATGGCCTTTCATGTGTGTCTCCCAGGCCTCGGTGATGGGTATATAGATCGCGCGATCATGAGGATACCCGCTGGGGCGAAGAATACCGACAACCCGAGTTTTCTTAACCCATATCGGCTTTCCATCCGAACCCTCAACAGTCGAGTAAGGTGTGATCCAATCATCGGGTTTCAGATCGAGGGTGCGAGCGATTTCGGAGCCAATCACCACTTCCGGGTCGGGTGTAACCAGATTGAACCAACGGCCTTGGCCGACCGCTTTCTGATTTTCAGATTTTCCTTTCTTGATGAAAGTTAGAAAAGAGTCATCGGTTCCGATCACAGGCACCCCTCGGTAATGGGCAAAGAGGGCGAAAGGAATAATCAACTCGGGTTTCACTTCTTCGTTGATCGTTTTGAATAGCCGATAGTCGATGATTTCGGATTCGCGCCCGCTGAAGAAGAGGCCTTCTGTGAGCAGTCGCAGGCTGCTGGATTTGGTTCCCACAAGAGCATCGAAACCAGGTTCATGACTAGCGAGGCTTTCAGAGATGGACCCTTGCAGTGTCATTAAAAAGCCGGAGAGCCCCAATGCGCCACCCAATGCGAAAACGGCAATTAAACTTGAAGATCTCCTGCGGACAAAACTCAAATAGGCAAGGTCGATCGGCCTCATCGTTTTCTAGACTCCCTCCATCGCAGTGCCAATATCATTCCGATAGAGGCGATAGAGTGGGACGCCAGAAGCGATGAATGAGATGGAGAGAAAGAAGATCCACAGCAAAACATTCCAGATCTCCGGCCAATGGCGCGGAGACGGAATCCACTGAGTTGTGGAGGGGTCCATGAATCTCGGAAGAAAGAGTAACTCAAGGGAGATGGCAAGTATCACAGCCAGCAGCGTGGGTATAAAACTTTCCAGAGTTAACCAGGTTGTCAGTTCTCCACGCGTATACCCTAGAGCCCTCAGAACGCCGAGTTCTTGCTTGATGGAATCGAATCGTGCATTGATCGAGACGGTCACGGTGAGCGATGCAAGGAGGAGAACAATCACGCAGAAGAGGTTGGAGACTCGATTGGCCCCGGTTGTGAGAGTCTTCAGGAATGCTAGTTCTTCGGGAATCCGCACCACTTGGACGGTGCTTCCTTCATGGACTTTGGATTCCACGAATTCAAGTTCGCTAGCCACTGCCGAGACGAGGATGTAGGAAACCGCTTCGAGGTCTTTGTGTTCAACTTCGATCCCCTGCTCCACCTTCCATCGATAATACTCCCACGCTGCTTCAATAGCGAGAAAGAGAGTGTTGTCGCGAATTCCATTCGAATGCTGGACAATCCCGGAGATCTCGAAATCGGCGAACCACAAGGTACCGGAATCGGAAGCTCCTTGGGGAACGACCTCGATATTCAATGGGTCGCCTGGCGCCAGATTCAAGCGCAAAGCCGCGTCTTTTCCTATGACCATTTCTTTGGAGCTCGAGGGTAGATCTCCCGCGACCAGTGTGGGGGTCATGAACCCATCGGATCGTTCCCAGTAGTTTGAGTCGGTCCCGACAACAGGAAGGTCATGAAATTGCCCAACCGAATAGATGGGAATTCTGTGGGACAGGTCTGCACGACGGTCCAAGAAGCGAACGAGAGCAAACGGAATACTTTCCTCGATAGGGTTCCCCGCTCCCAATCCTCCGATGAGGAGTTCGGTGCCGCTCGATTTCGGTCCAATGAGGAGATCGTAATCGGAATCGAGATGCTGGAGGACGGAGGTCTGGCTCCGGACGACCGAGACCAAAAAATCGGCCGCGAGACATGCCGAACCGATACAGATCACCGCGAGAATTGTTGGAAAGGGACGGCGGAGGAGGCTCACTTTCGCCAATTGAAACCCTGTCATTGGAGTTCCCCATTAGCGAGGCGCCACACCTCGTTGAAACGTGAGGAAACTCGATCGTCATGTGTCGCCACGATGAGGGTGCCTTCGCTACCTTTGGCATCGAAGAGGGATTCTATAACGAGTTCGGCATTCGATTCATCCAGACTCGAGGTTGGTTCATCGGCAAGAATGAGGGGAGGCTTGCGCGCCACAACGCGCGCCACTGCGACTCGCTGTTGCTCTCCAAGGCTCAATTTGTAAGCAAGTTTGTCTGAAAGGCGATCCACTCCCAGTTGGGTCAAAGCGGCATGCGCGGCTTCGAGGGTGAGTCCCTTACCCGGGGATCCGAGAAGGACATTCTCCAGTGCGGTCAGGTGACCCAAGAGGTTGAGTTTCTGAAACACGAGTCCAACCCGATTTCTTCGCCACGCACACTTTTCGTTTTCGGTCTGGGCCTGGAGTGCGACTCCCCCGATCTCCACCTTCCCCGATTGGGGTTCGAGCAGACCCGCGAGAAGGTGGAGGAGTGTGGTTTTTCCCGCACCACTCGGGCCGCGGATAAGGAGGTGACTTCCTGAGTCGAGGGTGAGGTTGTCGATCCGAAGAATCGGTCGGTCCATTCCTTCGTATTGAACTCTTATTTTTCTGAGATCGATGTTCACCTATTCCCCATCCCCTATCGCTCTTTAAAGATTATCCTGAAGTGAGGGGCGGAGGGTAAGGGGGATCGGGTTCATGAATCATGAGAGCCCGCTAATATGGTGGAACTTTGTTTTGAAAGGGTGAATTGGATGCCACTCATGAAAAAATGGCTAATCATCGTTGCGGTTTTCGGGGTTAGCTTACCCGGACTGGGAGGTTCGGAAACAAAGTATTCAATCGATTGCACCGATTTTGGGGCTGTTGGTGACGCGATCAACGATGACACGAATGCGATTCAGGAAGCCATCGATGTGGCAGGGAAACAGGGGGGAGGCATTGTCGTTCTCCCTGCGGGAACTTATCGAATTGAGGGGACCCTGAATGTCCTTCCGGGTGTCACCTTACAAGGGATTTGGAACTCCCCTCACCATGAGGACAAGACTTGGGGGAGTTGTCTTTTTGTCACATCTGGTCGAGGAGAAGCTGAGGGGCCCCCTGCAATTCAGTTGAATCCAAGCAGTGCGGTGCGCGGGATCAAGGTTTACTATCCGGATCAGAAGGTTTCCGATATCCACCCATACCCCTATGCGATCGCTGGCCGTGGGATGGAATTCACGGTGGAGAATGTGACCTTGGTGAACGCCTATCAGGGGATCGATTGTTCGGCTGGGCACGAGTTGCATACGATCCGGAATGTCCGGGGATGCGTGCTCAAGCAAGGAATCATAGTCGACCGTTGCACGGATATTGGCCGCATCGAGAATGTTCATTTCAATCCGCATTTCTGGCGGCGCTGCCTCCCACTACCGGATGGGACCCCTGCGTTCGATAAAGAAGGCTGGAAGCCGTTGGTCGATTACATCAACGAGAACCTGGATGTTTTCATCTTCGCGCGAAGCGATTGGGAATATGTTCTCAACACTTTTGCTTGGGGATTCAGAACCTGTTACAAGTTTATCGAAAGGGATAACGGCGCCTGTAATGGAAATTTTTTGGGAATCGGGGCCGACGGCGGTCAATACTGCGTGTGGGTGGAGAAGACTCAATCTCCGGGATTGCTCATCACCAATGGACAGTTTGTGGCATTCTCAGGAGAGAAGCCGACCGAGGTTTACACGACTCCTGATTTCAAAGGGGTGGTGCAACTCAATAACTGTTCATTCTGGGGGCCTGCTCATCAGTGCGTCCTCCAACAGGGGGACGGGGTGGTCAGCGTCAATCAATGCAACTTTCGTCATTGGGGGCTTAAAGGGGATGAAAGGGTTCCGGCTATTGAAACCTTATCGGGGAACTTGACAGTAACTGGATGTTTGTTTGCGATGGATCGGCCCCACATCAAGGTACACGAGGACTCGGGAGATCCGATCATACATAGCAATCGATACAAGGGAGAGAAGCGGGTTGTGGTGGAAGCGAAGGGGGATGGAGATTACGTGACCGACTAGACTTTCGGCACCGATTTCAGACCGCGACGGAATCGATTCCGTCGCTATTCAGAGAGACGACTGTTGAAACAGACTCAATCGTCTTTGAAGCGAATCATTTCTTCGTCGGTGGAAAAGTGTCCTGCCAGTATTGAGCGAAGTCGATGAGGATTTGGGCTTCATCCTGTCCACTGCTCACTCTTTCAAACCATCCGATGAGGTCACGAGCATCGATGAACCCGTCGAGCGGGACAGGCCGGATATCGAAATTGACGATGGGGCCCATCGGAATTGTTGTGGCCAAGACCATGGCCCAGAAACCATCCTCGAATGTATAGGGGCCCTCGGCGATGGTTCCGACACCTCCGGGCTGGGCGGTCGAAGCACTGATTTCGTAGGGGCCGCCGGTGGAGGTGGTCCCACCACCATTGATGGTGAGGGGTTTGATGGAGTAGGGACCGCCCACAAGTTCTCCGGCGAATGATGAAAGGGGTAAGAACAAGAAAATGGTGATGAACGTAAGGAGTGGATTGATTCTCATCCTGAGCATCCTCCAGTCTTGGGAGGATAAATTTGTACCACAATCGATGCCGCCAGGCCACCACAGAACCTGATTTCCTTTTTCGTTCGTTTCTTTTTATGACACCCAAACATCCGGAGGGTGATGCTGAATCGAATATCATGGCTGATCTAGACCACCGATTGGCCTGAAACCGAATCCCGATTGAACATCAGAAGAGAGCTCCCCAATCATGCCAGTTGGCGGCGCAAGATGGGACAACCCGTTCCCATCCAGGTTCATTCAGCGACTGTGTGAACATGAGTATGCGGAGGAACATCTCTCCTTTCCATAGATTCGATTCAAGAAGATGATCCTGTTGTTTTTCCTGAGTGCCTTACATTCCAGCCCGAAAGAGCAAGGTTTCTTGGGTGGAAGAAAATTCAACTTTCACATTTAATTGTAAATTTTCCTCCATGTAACATAAATGGCACATGTTCTGCGATCAGATTCTAATTGGAAGCCAATAGGAGGTGAACCATCATGAAGGATTATCTTCGGATCTCGGACGATGAACTCACCGATTGGATCGCGACCCACTTAAAGTGGATTCCATCAAACATGGGCCACGGTTTCTACTCTACAGAACGATCCATCGAGCCAGTGCTATTCGGTCCGACACACATTACCCAACACTTCTTTGAAGCCTGTCAAAGCGCTGGAATCGAAAGGGGAAAATATCACCGGGAAAACGAACAGTGGGTCCATGAACTCATTAAAGGGGAAAAGAGTTCGGTAGCGGTGCATGATAATTTCCTTCGCGCTGGATGCATTGCCCTGGCGCAATTCTTAGACCTTGAGAACGATGAACCGCGCCAAGAAATGGCGATCTGAACCCGGCCGAACGTCCGACTAACCTCTGGGAAAAGGACCGTCTCTCCAAGACCACAGTGGGAAACGTGTATTTGCGGACTGCATTGTCTCTTCCCCATTCGAGAATCCTGCACCAATCAAGATGAAACAGAAGACGACGAATGCCCACGAGAGCGCATTTCGGATATCGACCTGATCGGCGACAGAATCGGGATCGGTAATCGGCTGCCGAGGGATGAACAACGCATAGAGGACCATCAGCCCCCATAAGAGCCAAAAGACATTGTGCATGTTCACATAATTCTCTCTCGACTCATACAAAAAATAGAGTGCGTTCGTGTTTTGAAACAGGATCATCACCAGAGAAAACAGGAGAATGGGAAATGCGGAGGGTTTCTCCGATTTCCGATGGTATTGAAGAAACCAAACGACCGCACCCATAAACCCCAATAAACAAGAGAAATGAATGCCATCCAAGACGCCTTGGGCAAATTTATCCGTCTCCTCGAATCCGAATCGGGATGCGGCGGCGGCCCATTCCTCAAGCTTCCTCCCGGGATCAATTCGGTTAAGCCTGTGCAGCATGGGTATTCCCGCAAGGACATAGAGGATCCCCAGATTGGCGAATAACGGATGCCAATCGTCCTTTGGTGGATCGACGAATTTTCGCCCTAGCATCGCAAAGGTAAAAACGAGGCCACCGATAAAACCACATGAGGTCTCCATTACATTCCAGTTGTTGATGCTAAAGGGGAAACTGTGAAAAGCATTGCCGAGAAATCTTCCGCCCGCCATCCCCAAACCGAAACCGAGGTATCCAAAAAACGCTCCTTTGAAACCGCACGGTTTGTCGTTCTTTCGAAGCCAGACGAGGAGACCGATCATCCCGCCGGTGAACCCGATCGAGAGATCGGAACGCGGCGGGTTGATATGGAAACCGAGGAGGTTGACGACCACCTGATAGGTCGCCCAACCGCAGGCAAAAACTGTCGCTGTCACTGAAACCCACTCGGGAAATCGCATGGTTTTGCGCTCGAGGGCAAGGGCGATCAGGGCGCACCCAAATCCTCCCCAGGCTCCACCTTGCAGGAAGAGTGTGAAGAATCCATAAGAATAATTGACCAGAGTATCCGATTTCGCGTAGCCATGAAGGATGCCATAACTCATCATGCCTCCGACCGAGATGCCAAGGCCTCCCGCCAAACCCAGGATAGGCATCCATTTGATCATGGATTTCTGACCGGTGACAAAGGCAAAAGCGAGACCGAGGGCCGCTCCGGGGTACATCGCTCCGACCACATGGCCGAAATCACCGCGAATCCCCCACCCCAGCCCGACAGCGAGTGCGACAAAAACGGACCGTATCGAGCGGTCCCATAGGGACAGATTGGAATTCATGAGAAGAACATTACCCAAGAACCCAAAGGAGTGGAACAGCCGAGGTGGGAAAAAGAGACTGTAATGTGATATCGTCTCGCATCATCCATTATACCGGGAGATCACCCATGAAACCCATATCTTCACTTCTCTTTCTTCTCCTAACACCTCTAGTCTGTTTTTCCGGTTCGACCACGCTGGACCCTGATGGTGGAATCCGCCTGGATGGTGAGAGATGGTTCCCGCTGGGGATCTATGAAGTCCCAGGTGACGCGACTCAATTCGAACGGTTCGCGAAAATGGGGTTTGATCTGGTCCGCGGAGAGGCAACCAAAGAGTTCCTCGACCAAGCACACCAACAAGATCTCCAGGTTTGGATCGCCTTGGGGGGTTATTCCGAAGTACCCGACGAGGCTGCGAAACTAAAACTCGAGTCGTACATGCAACCAATCCAAGATCATCCCGCGCTGGCAATCTGGGAACTTCCCGATGAAGCGCTCTGGAACGCGGAACAATTTCGCCGAGCAGCCAACGAAAAAGAGAGGTCCGAGATCCGTGAGAAGGTGAATGACTTTATCCGAGGAGGGACCGGAGAGACTGAACTCCTAAAGAATCTCTATCGGAAAATTACGCGCGAACACGCCTTTCGGAACTGGAAGGCTGAGGAGGAAGCGATAGCCGAAATCTGGGAGGCTCTGGGCGAATCGGACCGAACGGTGGCGACCCAACTGAGTGGGACGTTCGATCGGGAAGAAGAGATTTACCAATACCTTCTCGCCGGTTACCGCACACTACGGAGCGCCGACCCCACCCGTTTGGTGTGGCAAAATCACGCTCCCCGCAACAGTTTCGATATGCTTCAAAAACACGCGGCCTACTGCGATTTGATTGGCTGCGACATCTATCCGGTACCCGCGCGTTTCAATGGACACAGCGATTTGAGCAACACCGGGGTCTCCTCTGTGGGCGATTACACGGAGCGGTTCGACCGGATCGCTCCGGACAAGGGAACGATCATGGTGCTTCAAGGGTTCGCCTGGCGAGACATTCAAGACATTCCCGAGGACGATGCCGCGGTGGGGAGAGGACGCGAGGTTCGCTATATCGAATCGCGGTTCATGGCTTATGACTCGATTGTACGTGGGGCGAATGGCATTTGTTATTGGGGAACCCAATTCATGGAACCCGATAGCGATACTTGGGAAGGTCTAACCCCAGTCATCCAGGAGTTGTCGAGCCTCCAAGAATTTCTAGCCGCCCCCGAATCGTCATTGCCAATCGAAGTCATTCCGGAACCCTCATGGTGGTCGATCGACCGTCCGGTCATTTGCTCGGCGCGGCAGGTTGGCGGGGATTGGTTATTCATCCTTGTGAACGAGGTGGAGGGGGCCCAGGACATCCAACTTCGATTCCCCGAGCATTTTGCGGGGAAACGATTGCATTTTCTTTATGACAACCTCTATGTGGATCTGGTGAAAGGTGGCGAGGTTCCTGTCGAGTTTGGACCCTTGGGAGTTCGCTTGCTCTCGACGAATCCCAACTTGGAAGTTCCGGAATTGCGGGGGCTCTATCGAGAAGTTCCGGACCCCTTCCCGTCTCCCAGGTAAAAAGGATGTTATCAATCGGGTGGGCGCATCTATAATAAGGGGGATGCCGACACCCATTGCTCTGAAAAAGACTTCCAGGACCTCCCTCCGCGCGGATATCGAATCTGTTATGGCCGATTCGGGTTGCTTGGATCTCTTGAAATCTGGAGACCGTCTCCTTCTCAAACCGAACTTGGTGACCGACAAGAAGGAGTATATCGACCTCGGCGCCAACACCAGTGTCGAGGTGTTGGAATGCCTCCTCCAGATCTTGTCCGACCTTAACTGTGCGGTTGGCATTGTCGAAAGCGAAACCGGAACGCCGGCCAAGGGTCGGCGGTTACAGCGAACCTGGGATTTGATGGGACTCCCTGATCTCGCCGACCGCTATGGCGCGAGTCTGGTCAACCTGACCCATGAACCGAGGAGGCGAGTCGATTTTCCCGGTAGCCGCGCACCGGAGATTGAGTTGCCGGAGGCTCTCTTTGAATGCCACCGCATTCTAAACATCCCCAAGATCAAAACTCACAAGTACGCCGCGCTCACCTGCTGCACCAAAAACCTTTTCGGCTTGGTGCCCGAACCGAGGCGAATTGTTTACCACAACCGGATGCTCGAAATCATTGTGGAACTCGCAAAGATGTTCAATGACAAACTGATCCATCTGGTCGATGGACTGATTGCGATGGAGGGGAACGGTCCCCTTTATGGGAAAGCGGTCGAGATGAACGTGGTGCTGGCCGGAGAATCCGCTTGGGCCATCGACCGGACAGTCTGCGATCTCATCGAAATGAACCCGAAGAATGTTCGATACCTCGCGATGGGGGAGGATCGAGGATTGGGAGTGGAACCCATCCAACTGGTGGGCGATCCCTTGACCGATCTGAAGAGACCCTTTGAGCCTGTCGCTTTCAATGCGTACCGTCTCTTCGAAAAGAAACTAATGGAGACTCCGCTGGTCCACCTAGTCACCTCGCATTGGTTTCAACGTCATGTTTCCAGTCATATCGGCGGGCTGACCGAGAGGTTGCGGGGCGGGGGGTATAGTTGGTATTTGGATGAGGAGGGAGAGTGAGGGGAAGGGATTGAGTGGAAACCCTCGACCCGACTTCACCCGCCGGTTCGGTCGAGATTGCCCTGAATCAACTTCGCTATTCTAGTGTGGTTCATATTGCGACCCATATCCAGGCAGTCGACACCCTCAAGGTTTTGAATCCGTGGGTCCGCACCCTCATTAAGAAGATATCGGGCCGAATCGTAATGACCGCCATGACAGGCCCAATGAAGAGGTGTATCCCCATCCTTGTTCTGGGCGTTTAAATCCGCTCCGGCGCGGACAAGAACATTCATAACTTTTCTATTCCCTTCCGTGGCCGCGTAGTGAAGAGCCGTTTCCTCATTTGAATCGTCCCTCGCATCGACCTCGATACCGCAATCGAACAGGATGCTCGCGGTTTTCCAATCGTTAGCACGAGCCATCCAATGAAGCGGGGTTTCACCCCAAGAACCTCGTTCCTCCATGAGCTTCGGGTTTTCCCGAAGGGCTCGCTTGATCTTGAAAGGTCGGTCGAGCGCTAGGGCTTCGACAAGTGTTTTTGGAGGAACGGTAATCCTTTCTGGAAGAGTTTTCGAAATGAGATTACGGAACATTCCAGGGAAATGTCTATCGCTACGGACCGCGCCCATCAGCCAACCGCCACCAAGAATGGAAAGGATGGCTATTTTTGAAAACGCTATGATTGGGTTGTCGTTGTACTTAAAGATCCCAAACCACCAAAATGACGCTATGCTAATGAACGACAGAACATAGAAGATAACAAATTCGGACCATAAACCAATCTTCCGGTTCTTCTTTGTACTCTTCTTGATAAAAAGGAGACTCCCGTCAAAAGGAGGAGGCCAGGGATAACAATCATCCAAGACCCTTCGGATGCGGCAATAACGGTCAATCCGGTAAGAATCACCATCAGGATGAAAAAGGGGATTGGAGACGACATGTGAAACGGAATCCTACGGCGATTCCAGCGTCCAATAAACGGTCTTTAACAGATGGTTGACCTATTTTTTCGGAAAAAGGAATTGACAAGGATATTTTCCTTGTCAAAATAAGGATTATGGCCAAAATCACGAGTAAACTCCAGTTGACCCTGCCAAAAGCGCTTGCGGAGGAATGTCGAATTGGGCCAGGCGATCAGGTGCGCTGTGAGCGAGTTGGGCTTTCGATTGTGCTTTCACCCGAAAACTCAAAGGCCTCCGATGACGTTCGGACTCGGTTGGAAATTTTCGATCGAGCAGCCGAGAGGAGACGGGCGAGAAGAAGGGTTTCTAGCCGCAAACAAACACCCCCCAAGGACCGTGGGTGGAAACGGGAGGATTTGTATCATCGTGGCGGCTCTGATTGACACGAATATCCTCGTCTACCTCTACGACACTCGTTATCCGGTCAAGCAGAAGGTGGCGGAACAAGTTCTCAGAAGTGGGATAGACGAGGACAATATCCGGGTTCCCCACCAAGCTCTCGTCGAGTTTGTCTCGGCAGTCACAAAAAGGACCTCTCCTGATGGGCCGCTTCTCAATGACGCAGATGCCCGTCAGGAAGCCGAAGAATTCCTACATCAATTCACAGTGCTTTATCCAAACGATCAAACATTCCGTCTCGCCCTCCGTGGTATGGCGGCGTATAAGATTTCTTGGTTCGACGCTCATATGTGGGCTTATGCCGAGCACTTTGGATTGTCGGAAATCATTTCGGAAGACTTTCAGCACAATCGACTTTACGGGAGCGTGCGCGTACGGAATCCCTTCACACAGTGAACTGGGAAGGAACTGAGTCCGTTTCAACGGACGACTCTCCGCGTAGCGACGGAATTGATTCCTCCATCCCGGCCTGAGTCGGTCTATCCCACCTCCATGCGACCGACTCGTTTTCCTATACAGGTCAATCCCGCAACGCAATGAATTGACGTTGCTACACAGAGAGACGTCTGTTAAAACAGACGCTGACCGATCATTGTGGATAGGGGTCGATGGAGTTGAGCGCTCCCATCAGATTCCTCCTAACGTCGGAATGACAGCGAGTGAAGTTTCTGGAAAGATTAGGTTCAGATTCTCAGATGAGGGGATAATCATTCATCCATGAAAGCACTCATCCTTGCCGCCGGGCGCGGCACCCGTATGGGAGATATGACCGAGGATCTTCCCAAACCGATGATCCCGGTCGCGGGAAAACCGATCCTCGAACGGATTGTGCTCGGACTGAAGGAGGCGGGTATAGAAGACTTTGTTCTCATCACCGGTTACAAAGGCGAAGTGATTCACAAATGTTTTGGAGATGGGAAAAGACTTGGAGTCCGGATCGTTTATATGGACCAGAAGGAACTGAGCGGAACGGCCAAAGCAGTCCTGCTTGGGAGAGAAGCGATCGGGGACTCCGATTTTTTTCTCTCGTGGGGGGATATTCTGGTTGACCCGGACAACTATGCGAAAATGAAGGACCTCTTCGAGAGGGGGGACGCTGACGCGATCCAAGCGGTGAACAAGATGGAGGATCCCTACCGGGGAAGCTCCGTGGTTTTCGATGAATTTGGGATTGTCCGTGAGATCATCGAAAAACCGCCAAAGGGGACGGCGCCGAGTCCTTTCAATGGGAGCGGCGTCTTTTGTTTCAAACCGGAAATTTTCGAGTTCGCGGAACGGGTCCCAATCTCCGACCGAGGCGAGTACGAATTGCCGCAAGCTTTGCAAATGATGATCGAAGCGGGAAAGAAAATCCGAGTCCATCCGATCGAGGGGTATTGGGCCGATGTGGGGACACCCGAGGATTGGGAAAGAATGAACGAATTGCTGGCGAAGAATGACTGAATTGAACCTGGATGAATTAAACAAGCCTCAGAAAGAGGCGGTCCGCCATGATGAGGGTCCGCTGCTGGTGCTCGCGGGGGCGGGGAGCGGAAAGACACGAGTGGTCACCAGCCGCATCTCGCGCCTTATTCTCGAAAAGGGGATTTCGGCCAGCCGAATTCTCGCGGTCACCTTCACCAACAAAGCGGCTCGCGAGATGTCGAACCGAATCGAAGAGCTGGTCGGTGGGCAAGCGCGTGGCCTGTGGATCGGAACCTTTCATGCCATGTGCGCCCGCATCCTACGCCGCCATGCCGAACGCTTGGGTTACACCCGCGATTTCACCATCTACGCCACCGACGAACAGCGTCAGTTGATCAAGCGGATTATCTCGAACCTCAACTGGGACCCGAACAAATGGAAACCGGCCGAAGTCAACAGCCGGATCTCGCGCGCGAAGAGCCATCTCATCACTCCCGAACGGATGATGGCCGAGAAGCGGCGTCACGATGACGCTTTGGTGGCGGAACTGTACCAACACTATCAAGAAGCATTGCGCGAAGCGAACGCGATGGATTTTGACGATTTGCTCAACCTGACAGTTGTCCTGCTATCGGACCACGAGGATGTTCTCGCACAGTTTCAGACTCAGTTCGAGCATGTGATTGTCGATGAATACCAGGACACCAACGAACCGCAGGATATCCTCACCCGTGTCCTCGCCCTGCCGCAGAACAACCTGTGTGTGGTGGGTGATGACGATCAATCGATCTACCGTTGGCGGGGCGCGCAGTTCAAGAACATTCTTAACCTTCCGCAGGTTTATAAGGATCTGAAGGTGGTCCGGCTGGAAGAGAACTACCGTTCGACGCCCAACATTCTCAATGCAGCGTATGCGGTCGTGTCTAAAAATGAAGATCGCCACGACAAAAAGATCTGGACCGGGCGGAAAGAGGGAGAGGCAATCCGCCTTGTCTCAAATGAGAATGAGGAAGTGGAAGCACAACAGGTGGTCCGAATGATCTCCGAAGCGATCGAGGAAGAAGTGCCTGCGGGAGAGGTCGCGGTGCTCTATCGGACAAACGCTCAGTCGCGGGTGATCGAGGACGCCTTGGTGCGCGCGCGGATCCCTTACAAGGTGGTCGGGGGGTTTGCGTTCTACCAACGCAAGGAAGTCCGGGACCTCTTGTCCTATCTCAAAATGCTCATCCGTCCCCACGACGATGTCGCCTTCCTGAGAATCGTCAACACGCCCCGGCGTGGAATCGGGCAAACAACGATCCGTCAACTTCAATCGAAAGCCGGCAGTCTTCGGCTTTCTCTTTACGAAACCTCGAAGAACGCCGCCAACTATGAAGAGATTGGTTCGAGCGGGGCCACAAAACTTCGGAACCTGATCCGTCAGATTCAGACTTGGGGAAAGGGATTGGAAGATCGGTCGCTCGCCGACACGCTGACTCTAATCCTGAAAGACATCGAGTACGAGGATTTCCTTCGTCATGACGATCAAGCCAAAGCCGAAGCGAAGATCGAGAATGTGAAGGAATTGGTGTCGGCGCTCTTAGTAGCGGAGACCGAACTAACCTTCGAAGCGACCGACCCTTGGGAATCGGAAGAAGAACAGGAAGAGAAAGTCCCCACCCGTCGTGAGAAACTCGAGGTCTTCCTGGAGCGCGCGACATTGGAAAGCGATACCGAAGACCAGCAGGATCGCAACGATGTCGTCTCTCTAATGACCCTGCACGCCGCGAAAGGATTGGAGTTTCAGAGAATCTTTATGACCGGGATGGAAGAGGGACTCTTCCCGCATCAGAACAGTTCCGAAACCAAGGAAGGCCTCGAAGAAGAGCGGCGTCTCTGTTATGTCGGGATGACTCGGGCGAAAGATTTATTGACTCTCTCCTTTTCACACAACCGTCGGATTTTTGGAAGCAGCACGCCGATG
>JAJDBZ010000169.1 GCA_029261095.1 Candidatus Omnitrophota bacterium
CGATTTTTGAAATCTCGCGTAACCTTCGATTCCGACCCGTTGAGATCGGGGAAGTCGATGGTGAGCACGACCTTCATCGGGCCGGTGGATTCCGAACAACCCGGAACCCGATGAAGAAATCCCCCGTGTTGGGAATGTTAAAGTCTCGACTGGCCGATCGACATTGCTGGGGACGATAAGTCCAGCTCCCTCCTCGTACAACCCTGAAATTGCTTGGTGGAAACTCCCAAGCGCTCCCATCCGTCGGGGCCCCAATATAGTTCGCATGCCACGCGTCCTGGCACCATTCCCAAACGTTCCCATGGATATCGTGAAGTCCGTATGGATTCGGGCGTCGGATTCCTACCGCTTCACTCCACCCACGGTTGTTTCCACACCAGACCATGTATTCATCGAGGATCAAACTCCGATCACAGGATTTCAGATTCAGCGTAGGGTCATCGCCGAACGAGTAGGGCGCATAACGATTGGGATTCGATACCGGTCCGCGACCGAAAAATTCCCACTCCGCCTCTGAAGGGAGCCGATAACCCCCGCTATTGGGACTAACCAACGCCCCAGTCACCAGGTTATAACATGGGACCAGGTCGTTCATTTCGCTAAGCCAATTGCAAAATGCGATGGACCCATCCCAGGTCACAAAACCAGCCGGGTGGTCGGATTGGTCCACCTTTTCTCTTACCCGAACGAAAAACGCGACGCGGTTAAACCCGATATCGCAAAATGGATTCGAGACCACCATGAGTCTTCGCCCGTTATGATAAACATCCCCATCGGTATACGGTCCGCCCACCGAGTTCCGTAGGAGTCCTTCGCTCAAAGCGTGATTCAAAAAATCTGCATACTGACGGTTCGAGATTTCGTATACCCCGACCTCGAGTCGTCGAGTGATCTTCACTTCGTGTCTTGGGAATTCGTTGGAGAACGAATAAGCGAGATCTCTCGGACTGTCCGAGTTACCCATAAGGAATGAACCACTGGCGATGTTAACCATTGCTATTTCAGGGGTTCCCGCGGGTCCACCGACGAGCCCCTTGAGGAGATACACCAAATCGCGCGAATCGATCACCTGGTTCCCATCGATGTCGGACCCAACTTTGGGATTCTGTCTCTTCCAGTCAAGCGCAAAACTGAAGAACGTGGAGGAGGCATGATGCTTCGACCTAAGACCAACATCAACCACAGAGCGGCTGGTTCCATAGGACGATCCGACATCCATCAGCATGGGTTGCAGGATGATGAATGAAAAAAGAAACTGGAATGCACGAAAAACCATTGATCAGTAACTCGCTCCTTCAATCCCAATGAAAGTAGCACCACCTCGACCAGAAAACGAGCCGTGCGAAATCAGCCCGTGATCTTCTACATCTCGGCATCGGAGTGGAAGCCTTGTGTCGTAAGGGGCTACCCTTCATCATTGGGATTGTGATGGCTCGAAGGTTCTTTTCCAAATTGTTTTCATGCGCTCGGCGGGACCTAATTTCTTGTCTGAGTGTTCGATGGGATGAGTCTTTCCTTGAGTGGTTGCAAGTCACGAAACTGGGACAAATCACGATGAATTCCCCCATATTAAGGCATGATCGGAATGTCTGACGAAAAGATTTTTTGGTTTAACCGTCACCCATGCTCAGAGGGTCTCGATGAGGAAGGCATCCGCGAGATTGCCGATCAGATGAAGATTGTCGAGGTCGAATCGGATGAATGGGTGCATCGGTCCGGGGTGCCCAACAAGTCCATCCATTTGGTTGTGCGGGGCAGCCTGGTAAATTATCTGCACGATTCCCAGGGGCGGAAAATAGAGGAAACTGTCCTCAGCAAGGGGAGTCAGTTTGGGATACTCGTAGCGGCCCAAAAGGAGCCGATCCCTGTCAGCGTGGTCGCTCAAGAACCATCCACATTGCTCAAGTTGGATTTTCAGGTCGCCCTTAGAATGGCGGCGAAGTACCCTGTTTTTCAACTCAACCTGTTCCGGATGGCAGGGAACCAGGTGCGCCAACTCCTCCTCAAGGAGAGAATTCACTTTCAACCCTCTTTGGTTCTCATCGTCAACCCATCCCCCGTGAAACGCCCGCTAACGCCAAGGTTGCTCCGTCGATTGGTTGATATTGGCGAAAAACCATGTGTTCTTAGCGACGATCCTGATTGGGAGGAAATCCCTGGAGTCGAGCATCGCTCATTGATCGAAGGAGATCGAATCATCGGTCAAGACGCGATCCGTCGACAGGTAACTGAATGGGCTGGTCGTGGACGCATCTTGATCGATGTTCACGCGCAGGTTGATTTCGAAAAACTGTGCATAGCGTTCGGCGCGGCAGATCTCGTTCTTTGGTCTCTTTGTCCTGGCGATCGGCAATCGGTGGAGAGCACGCTGAAGCGTCTTGGCGAAAGAGTTTCTCATTGGCTGGAGAAAGTGAATCTAGTTTGGTTGCTGGATCGGGAGCATCCGACCGCACCCTCGGAATCCCGATTGCGAGGGTTGGTGGAATATGACTTTAAGGTTTCATTCTCGGAACCACCCCCAACGATGGGGAATCTTTTGTCTCATGGTCTCGAGCGGATCATCCACCAGCTACGGGGAGTGAGAATCGGACTCGCGCTTGGCGGAGGAGCCGCGCGTGGTATGGCGCATCTGGGCGTTCTCAAAGCGCTTGAACGGAACGGCATCATCATAGACATGATTGCTGGAACAAGCGCCGGAGCCCTGACTGGAACCGTTTATTCTAAAGGGCTGGATATCGACTATAGCATCCAGTCTTTTGCAAGAGATTTAACGCCATCCTGGATGTTTCAGAAATTACCCAGAGGAAACCATTGGTATCTCCTTTATAAGTATCGGCGTGGTCAATTCGATCCCATGCTAAGGAAATATTTGGAGGACTCTCGATTGGAACAACTGCCCCTGCCCATGAATGCGGTAACCGTGGATCTGGTAGGCGGAGCGCCAGTCGCTCGCGCGGAAGGGGATTCGGTTGAAGCGATTCTAGAAAGCATGAATCTGCCTGTTCTTTCCGCGCCCATCTACCGGACCGGTCAGGCATTGGTTGATGGCGGACTGATCAACAACATTCCCGCCGATGTGCTTGTTGGGAAGGGATGTAATTTTGTCATCGCTGTGTCCGTAACCTCTCAGCTGGAACAGGTGTTTGGAAGCTATGGTCCGGGCGGTGCGACCGGAAAAGAAAAACCTCCATCCACGTTGCAAACCATCATGCGAAGCTATCAGGTTCAACATTTCAATATGAACTCAGTGGGCGTCAAACCTGCTGACTTTGTCATCTCCCCCGATGTGACTCAGTTTGATCTCACCGAATTTACGAGGACGGCCGAATTAGCGGACCAGGGAGAGCGCTCCACTCAGGATTCGATGGTTGAGATAAAAGCCTTGCTCTCGGGTCTGGACGATGGCCTGTTCCCTCATCCCGGATAACCCCATTGAACGGCTCTATCGATCTCTTTTCCAATGACGGACAAAATCTAGAAACGTCTTCCCGGTTTCGCGACCCTCGCGAAAACCCACGATCATGCGTAAGAGGTCAGGGGCCATCCCATGTTCCCACCGCAATCGAGGGTAATCATTCCCCTCATCGATCCACCAGGTGGTTTCGAAGTCCCAATCCTCGAATGTGGCTTGTTGGTACATCTCGGCGGAGGTTTTGCCGGTGCCGCTAGCGGATGTGGATTGACCGGAGGTTTGGGTGTCCCAATAGCTGGATTCAATAGTTCCATCTTCCCAGGGGCCATCCTCCAAAGCGCCAACGAAGCCCCCTACGTTCTCTGTACCCGATACGGATCCAATCGAGTAGGATCTCTTAATGTCGCCATCCTCGTTCTCTCCAACCAAACCTCCGACGCGGGAGTGCCCGACAATCGCGGCGGTTGAATAACTATCCAATATGACTCCTCCGCCGTTCTTACCGACCAAACCACCGGACCGAGTTCCTGTAGAAGTGACAATACCAGCCGAGTAACACCGGATGATCATTGAACCTTCGGGATCGGGTCGGATTATACTCCACCCATTTTCGCCCACGATACCTCCCGTTCGGTCCGAACCATAAACCATGCAACAAGCGGATGATTCCCTGATGACGCTGTGGTTGCTGTTTTGCCCAACCAAACCGCCCACTCTCGATCTCTCGCCTACTATGCTTCCGATCGCCGAACAGCTCGAAATGGAGGCATGTAATGCCCACCCAATCAGTCCCCCAACCGCGCTTGACCCGGATATCGATCCGACCACATGGCAATTTTCGATTGTCGCCGAAGAGAGTCCTCCGAGACCACCGGTTCCGTATTCTCCATTGACTCGGATGCGGTCCAATTTGACATTTCGAATAGTTGAATCAAACGAAACGCCAAACAAACCAACGTAGCTCGTTTCTATGCTCTCTATGAAAAGGGATGTGATGGTGAAACCCTGACCATCGATCATGCCCTCGAAAGGACGTTCGAACGTGCCGATTGGGTCGAAACCGGACCCACCATTCCACACCTCCGTCTCCGATGCGTCGATATCATTCCCCAAAACATAATGCGCGGAGAGGTCCAGGTTCATCTCCTGTAACTGGGTCACATCGGTGATGACATAGGGGGAGATTTCCGTTCCGTCGCCGTTGCCGGAAAAGGACCATGCGTCGAGTGTTGAGGGGATGTGTCCCAGCGCCAGGAGGATGGCGAGTGGGAGGTGGAACGAACCGCGTTTCATCGCTGGCCAACTCCCTCCAAACAAGTCGGGGTCTCTTGAGATCTCGAAATCGAGTTGGCTAGGATTTTAGTTTATAGAGGCGAACCACGTCAATCCAACAAAGCCCAAGCCTCGTTCAGCGTCCGTTTCGAGTTGGCGATGTAAACTTCGGAGTCTTCACCTTCCCCCGGACGGACTTCGAAACTGACCACCGGAGGGTCTTCCTCGTTTAGGAACCCGATATCGAGAAGGACGCGGAGGAACGCGACCAGTTCGGGGACATCGTTTTCGCTATCCGGGTAACCGAAACAGGGGTGGGTGTCCCCATAACGGGGCAGGGAAGGCGAGGCTGTCACACAGTTCCCGATGTCGATCATCGCCAAATACTCCTTGACCGGGATCAGCGCCTCTTCGGGAGTTTCTCCAATTAATGGGATGTGCGAGAGGTCCACCACCAACCCGAAGTTTGGAAATGATTTTTCGATCTCTTTCGCGTAACGCGCCGCGAGCGGCGTTGGACCGATGAGGCTCGCCTTGTCGATATCCTGATCGAAATTCTCATGGGCCATCACCAAATCGCCCTGGGATTTGGCGTACTCGCACACCTCGAGAGTCGATTCCACTAGCGCTTTGTAGGCATCTTCCTGGGTCGCCTCCTCCCACTTCCCGGATAGAAAGACATAACTTGACGCCCCGATTTCGAGGGCCTCGTCGACACCCTCTTTCAATGTGGCGATCGCCTTCTGTCGTTCCGATTGATCCAGGTGGTTCAGGTTCAATCCCTGGGAGAGGAGTCGAGGGTGGGCTCCATAGGCGACCTCCATTTGCGATTGCGCGAGCATCGAAGCGACCTGCCTTCGCGCCCCGGAATCCTTGACCCATGAGACCGCGATCGCATCGAAATATTCGTCGGTGACAATTCGCTTGACCGTCTCCACCACCGGGCCCTCGCCGCCGATGGTTTCGGGAAAGGCCATGAAATGGATGATTCCGGTCTTGAAGTAATTCCGTTTGGGCGTCTGCATGGTTGCCTGTTAACCTATTCCTTCGAATATTGTTGATGTTCGTATTACGTATTCGATTGTCCTTCTACTTTTCTTCGTGCCTTTCGGCCCCCTTCGCGTCTTTCGTGGTTCAAAAACACTCATATTTAATGCACTTCGTCCACTCCCTCTTTATTGTTCACTTTGTCATTAAACAGAATCGCGAAAATGACCATGATGACAGCCGCGCCAACAGCGGGGATTGCCCAAAAGGTCTTCCACTGCGAAAGAGCGGCTTCTCCTGTTTCAGTCAGGATGCTCGCGCCAAGTTGGCCGGCCACCTGAGCGCCGATGAACATGCCGAGTCCTAAGGTGATCAGCACCAAGAACCCCTGCGCTTGGCCTCGAATGGCGATGTCCGCTTTCTTGTCGACATAAATCTGACCGGTAACAAAGAAGAAGTCGTAGCAGATACCGTGGAGGAGAATTCCAATCAGAATCATCCAGGTGACTTGATCGACCGCTCCGGCGGAGAAGAGACCGTAACGGAGCACCCAAGCGAAAACCCCGACGATGAGCATCCATTTCACCCCGAGCCGGCGGAAAAAGAAGGGCATGACCAACATGAATAAAACCTCGGACATCTGCCCAAAGGACATGATAAAACCAGGGTCCTCAAAACCGACATCGCCCACGAAGACCGGCGCGAAGGCGTAATAAGCGGAGAGTGGAATGCAGACCAGAAATGAGCAGACAATGAAAATCAGGAAAGAGGGATTTTTTAGGAGGACCAATGCGTCCAGACCGAGGATGTCCCGGATCGAAACCGCTTTACCCGCCGAGGGAGGGGGGGTGTGGGGCAGGGAGAAACTATAAATACCCATGACAACTCCGGCCGCTCCAGCCACCTGCAGCGGTACAGCGGTCACATCCGCCTTGAGGATCTTACTAACCAGAATACCCGCAACGATCCAACCGATGGTTCCGAAGACTCGAATCAGTGGGAACTGTTTCTCGTTGTCGGTCATGTTGTGAAAGGCGAGCGTGTTGGTGAGGCCCAGGGTCGGCATGTAGCAAAGCATGTGAACCAACAAGAGCGCGAGAAACATCCTCCCCGCCGGGTCCCCCTCAGCGTCAACCATCATCGGCGCACAATAGATCGCGATGCCTCCCAGGATATGGAGAAAGGCCAAGACCTTTTCGGTTGAAAAGAAACGATCCGCCACCATCCCGAGGATAAATGGGGAGATGATCGCGGCGATGGGACCGACCGAGTAAGCGTTTCCAATGACATCGTTCCCGAGTCCCACTGTCTTCATGTAGTTTCCGACAGTCACATACCACGCACCCCAGATAAAGAATTGGATAAACATCATTGCTGAAAGTCGCGCGCCAATTTGATTAAACATTGTAGGACCAACCTCCTCAACCAAGACATAAGAATCCGGCACCAAAGCCGGAAAAAGCCGATGCTAATGGGGTTACTCCGATGCGACAAGCCGGAGGCATGAGTATGGGATGGCCAAACGCCAAAAAATGTTGAAAATCGAACGATGATGGACACTCAAGCCAAACCTTCGGGAACGATTGTCGGAATCGCAGTGAAAACCGAACGGAAGAAGCCGATGACTGAATTGGTTTCCGCTGAAGCCGTGGTCGATAGCGGTCTGGTGGGAGACTTACCCGTTCCCACCACGCGTGGGATGACCCTCATTGATCGAAAAGCCTGGCAAGCGACCTGTTCCGAGCTCGGCACCGATCTCCCCTGGACAACACGTCGCGCGAATGTCCTCACCGAAGGCGTCGACCTCGGCCCGCTTATCGGACGGTCCATCCGAATCGGCGAGGTCGAACTCGAAATTGGGGGGGAGACCGATCCCTGTGGTCTGATGGACAAACTCCATAACGGTTTAAAGGATGCCCTCGAACCGGAATGTCGAGGGGGTGTCTATGGACGTGTAGTTAAAGGTGGGAAAATCTCCATCGGGGATGCGGTTGTCCCGATCGGCGGATAACCTAAACGATCCCCCGATTTACCAACCATCTCTTCGTCTCCTCCAATCCCTCCTCAAACGAATAATGAGGTTCGGTTCCATAAATCGACTGGAGTTTACGAACATCGTAATGGCAGTTCTTGGTTAACATCTGGACCACGAATCGTGTGATGAAGGGACGCTTCCCATTGAGCCTCGCCAGCGTCTCCGCGCCCCAAGCAACACCCATCGCGACCGGTTTCGGAATGGACCGAGTCACCGGAGGAATACCCAGCATCCCACAGTACTTGTGGAAGAAATCCCGGACACACCAATCGCGGATACCGTCCGTGACAATGTATCCCTCTCCGTTGGTCTCCTCTAAATCGGCAAACCTGACCGCAACGTCGGCTAGGTTGTCGACATAGATCGGGTTGATGGCGCCCCGACCTCCACCGATCAAGCGGACCTCGTCGGCAAGCAGTTTCTGCACCGGACGAATCGTCCATGCGTTCGCGGTCGGACCCCAAATATTCGCCGGGCGTAGGATGGTGACCGGGAATCCCTCCTCCAGATGTGCCGCGAGCAGCATCTTCTCCGCTTGGATTTTCGTTTCGCAGTAGGGGTGGTGTTCCCCGACATAGGGAGCATTTTCATTTGTGTTGGGAGCGGGGTGAATTCCATAAACATTGATGCTGCTCATAAAGACAAACCGAGACAACGACTGTTTCCGGCAGGCATTGAGAAGCGAACGCGTCCCCTCCACATTGACCTTCCAAAACACTTCTTCCGGAACCCAATCATCTACCGGCGCGGCTGAATGGAAGACCCAATCGACCCCCTCCGCCGCTTGGCGGAGGGATTCCGCGTCAGTCATGTCTCCCCGCACGATTTCAACCTGGTTCGTATCGAGCAGACTCAAATCGCTCGTTTCCCTTGCGAGTGCAAGAACTTCGTGATGATCCTCGAGGAGTCGTTTTACGATTCGACTCCCCACCGAACCGGTCGCGCCGGTGACCAAGCATTTCATCTTCTCATCTCTCGCATCGTTTTTCTGAGAAATTTCAAAATCTCTCTTTGTTTCTCCACATCCCAGGGAGAAATCTCCTCCATCGGGAACGGGGCTTCAATCCCCATCCATCCGAGAAGTTTGGATAGAGCGGGGAATAGGGCGGATGTCCCCAGGCTCTTGTCCCTCAAGTAGTGGATCGCCTTAAGAGTTCGGAACGCATCGAACCATCGATGGAATTCCCGGAGCCTTCGGTCCGATGACTTCGTTTGCCCTCTTATTCTCTCCCACGCGCTCGGAAAATCTCTCTCGGAGAGGTAGGTGAACAAATCCGAAGAGATGTTCTTGGCGAGATTCATCCATTCATCGGAGGTGTGATCCATACCTCCGGCCATGGCATTGAGCCATTCCTTTAGAATCCGATAACTCTCCGGAGAATAGGTCTGGTAATGACCCTCTTCCGATTCCAAAAAAGACCCGATCGACCTTCCCGTTCCGAAGGGAACACGATCGGAAGCGCGCGCCGCTGGCATCGCCACCGTGTCAGTCAGGAAATCGACACTCCCCGTCTTCGCGAGTTCTTGAAGGAAATAGAAATCCTCGGCGGCCCTCTTCTTTCTCATCCCTCCACAAGTCACATAAGCTTGCGGAGTACAAATAATGGTTGATCCGATAGTCGGATGGGCATAGGGCGATCCGGCGTATAGAAGTCCGAGTTCGTGATAACGGAGGTGCGTCTCATAGGCAAGGATTCCCCGAAGGCATCCCACCACTACTTCGTCTCCGATCGGGTGCGCGTATTCGACTACGACGGCCCAACGCTTTTCTTCCTGAAAGAATGAGTCTATCGCGTGCAAGAAATCGCTTGGAACTCGACAATCAGCATCGAGGGATATCAGCGGACCATTCACCAGCCCCTGATCGAGAAGTTGGTGAGCCCCCCAATCCATTCCAATCTTCCGGGCTGAACCGACACCCTCCTTCTCCCCGAGTTCAAGTCCTGGGGAAGAGGCATCGATGACCCCCATTCGTAGAGGACTCAGATCACTCTTCGCGATCTCTCTCAGAGTCTTTTGATTATCCTCATAATCTTCTTCCACGCGGTGACCTGGAGGACGATTGTTAATGACGCAGATCACAAGGGTGGTGGAGAGGAGGTCGAATGAATTCTTCCCCAGATCCTCAAGCGTTTGGAAAAGGGATGTGGATTCGGCCAGAGCTGGAATGACCACCACCCGCTCGATGGCCTCAAGCGAATCGCTTCTTAGGGGCCACCGGTCCAGAGCTGCTTTCTTCAGGAAATACTTTTCGAATCGACGGTCCATGCGATGGGTTCCAGGATCTCAAGCGCCCGGTCAAGACTCCCTTCCGGCACCCAATGGATGATCATTCCTTTGCGTTCCATCCTTCTGAACCAGGTCATCTGTCTCTTGGCGAATCGGTTGATGGCGGAATGAAGTTTCTGGAAGAGATCGTTCTCACTCTTGGTTTTCCCTTGAATGAATTCCGAAACATATCGGTACTCCAGTCCGAGACGTTCCAACCTTTCCCAAGAGACCCCTCTCGCATGAAGCCCCTCCACCTCCGCGATCATTCCCTGGTCAAGTCTTTTCCGAAGCCGCTCGCCGATCCTTTTTTTCAGTTCCTGCCGGTCCCACTGAATGCCAAGTGTGATGGATCTGATTTCGGGGGCCTCTAATTCATCGGGGGATTCTTCGGATTCGGCGATTTCTATCGCTCGGATGAGACGGTCTCTGTCCAGCAGGTCGGTGGTGTTGTGGATGTTTGGCTTCGATCGAAGGAGTCTTTCCTGAATATCCACCGTCGGATACTTTTTCAACTCCTCGCGCAGAGGTGTGTCGGATTCCACTTTGGCCATTTGGTAGGAGTCGAGGATCGACTCCAGGTAAAGCCCGGTTCCACCCACCGCGATCGGGAGCATCTCCCTGCCCAGAATTTTATTGAAGCACCGATAAAAATCTCTTTGAAAATCGAAAAGATTGTACTCCTGATCGAGATCCACCACATCGATGAGGTGATAGGGGATCGCGTTCCGTTCGTTATCAACATATTCCGAGAGATCCTTTCCCGCGCCGATATCCAAGCCGCAATAAACCTGGCGTGAGTCGACTGACAGTATTTCCCCCCTAAAATGTTTTGCCAAACGAACCGCCAACGAAGTTTTCCCCGACGCTGTCGGTCCGAGCACCACCAAACAGTTTTTAGTTTCCATAGAGGATTGTGGACTGAGCAAGGTAGGCGATCATGACATACCCCTCTGCAGTCCGTTTGGGTCCGGGGAGATTGGCTAGTCTGCGCGCGGAAGCCTGAATGAACCGCGAACGGAAGAACTCATAGAACAGGGTTCCGGCATCGTAGTGGGGGCTGTGACACTCGGTGGGGATCGCAACGCTATCCATTCCCGATTTCTCCATCTCCCTTTCGATTTCGGAGAGGTCTTCGGAGATAGTTCCAAACAGGAATTCACGAAATGCCTCCACTTCATCCTGGGATGGGTCGGGTCGAGTAAAATACTCGACGAACCTCGGATCACAACCTTCGCGAAACAGCTCGAACATCTCCTGAGTTCCTAGAAGTGTGCCTCCGATCACCTTGATACGTTGACGGGCACGCCAAGTGTCTTCGAGGAGAGGAAAGAACTCACTCACCTTGTATGTCAACCTACGGTCCCAGATGTGTATCAATGAATTGACTGCCGCGGACCGGATTGCGAGATCGAGTCGATCGTCACTCACCAATGCGGTCAGGACATCTTCAACGACAATCGTATAGAGACACACGTGAAGCCGATCGGTTGCCTTTTGACGCAATCGTTTCGAATCCTCCTGGTCCCCCGGTAGGTCGCACACATGACAGAGGAATCGGTAAAAATTCGATTCGGCCCGGTCCAGAGCTCGACCGATGATGGCTTGGGTCGGGATATAGAATTCGAAATTGGCGGGGTTTGTTTGACAGAGCGATTGGATCAGCGAGTCGATACCCCTTTCACGGTTTCCGAGGCGCTGGTGACTGATGGGGGAGGGGTACCGAGAGAAAGTATCGCCCAGTTCTTCCAGGGCCTTCGTTTGGACCTCGATGGCTCTCTTTAGTTCCCCGCTCTCGGGATGAGAGGACTCGCAAACCCACCCATAAATCTCTTCAATGGCCTCACGGTCATCAGGGCTGAAGGGAGAATTAGGGCCATAATCAAATGGAAATTCGGTCATATACGGTTTGGTCAACAGGCGGGACTCCCGCTTTCGACGGATTGCGCGACTTCGTTCTTGAATCTACTCGAATCGTCCCGTTCCGAAAAGGCGGTTCGGCCACGATCTTGCGGTCATTCTCCACCGCCCAGGGCTATCGCGAGGTCCACATGACGAAAGACACCCCGATACATCTGAGAATGCCCTTTTGGATTGATCCACAAGGCACGCGATTAATAGATTGGATCACATGTTTCGGCTTTCGCGTATTCCCAGGTTTCCTTTGAACTCTCGACTCCAAAGAAACCCCAGGGGAGCCTAAGAATTGAGCAGGAATTGACCACATTCATTCTACCTTGAACAATCCTTGGTGGATCCTCATTCCGACTCATTCTCTCAACTTATCTGTAACCCTGTGAATTCCTTTGAGCTATCCCGAAGCGCGTTCATTGGCACCCATCATGCAACTCATTTCTACGCTTAAGTGACTGCATTGTATTGGTTGGGTGTCGGCAACTCCGTTAATTTTGACAATTCAGATTTGTTATAAAACCCCACCTATACAGACCTTTTTTCACTATCTGGAGGGAATTGTCCCAAATGTTTGACCAAACCTCAACTGGAGTTTTGTTTCAAATTGCCAAAGAGGCTGATCGACTCCTCCGCAGTCCCGACAATTTCAGATGGGAGCATGGAGCGCTGATTATCGGCTGGGGAGATGAAGGTGAACAGACCATCGAGAACGTCGATCAGGAGAGTCTCCGACCGATTGTTGCTCAAATGATCCTCAACTGCACAAAAGAGGGAGCCGAGTTTTCAGAGAGGTTCCGTGTCATGATTTCCTTATTGGGCATCAGCATGGGAGG
Source organism: Candidatus Omnitrophota bacterium (assembly GCA_029261095.1). GTDB lineage: Bacteria > Hinthialibacterota > Hinthialibacteria > OLB16 > OLB16 > JACKFH01. The sequence goes on from JAJDBZ010000169.1 coordinate 12,722, forward strand.
TGCGCTAATCGAATGGTCTGAGGTTGTCTTGTCCGGTTAGTGTCTCAAGTCACTCCTCATGGGTAACGATATTTCTCACCCCGCTATATCGAGGAATCCGAGGCAGTTTCACTTTCTCAAGACCGTCTAATCCGTTCTCTTCTCCTCGATTTTCGCTCTATTTCACTAAAATTGCGTTGGTCCAGCTGCTTATCCCAGCCTCTAATAGGTATCCCTATTTGAATCCTGAGAGAGTCACAAACTCCCTCAGGATTCTATAAAATCCCTCTTTTTCACACATTTTTGGGCCGAAGTCTCTCCGTTTTTTTGTTGAAATCCACATTGATGAGACAAGATAATCAAAACAATCAATATGTTTGAGGTGTTTTTAGGTGCATTATATAATCAATCTATTATTGATTTTTCAATTTTAAGGCCTTATACTAACTTTTAAATGCATGAAAAGGGTTGGCTCAGTCTACACATGAGATAATCGACTGAAACGAACACGCGGAGACCGTAGGTCGAGAGAGGGTGGCTATAGACCAGCCTCGATCAATCTCTAGGTTCAGAAGATGTCCGCTACAAAAACCTTAAAAAGGACGTGAACTGATGATGGAAGCGCTCCCTCTCGCTAAAACCCTCATGATCGACCGGCACGCCGATTTATATCGGTCCCATCCCTCGACCTTGGATTCAGGCAACCAGCAACCTCCTCACCTCTTCTATGTCCCGAATGTTAAAGAAGCTCTCAATTCACTCCAATCCGACACCTTCGATCTCATTGTCATGGAGGAATCCTTGCTGGGAGATGGGGATGTCGATTTGCTGAAGACCCGTGTAAAAGACAATCCCCTCCTGATTTCCAGAGAAAGCTGGGTTGATGAAAACGATGAGATCGGGATTTCTCTAGAACCAGCGGATTCTCAAGTGAATGGTTCAAACCATCTCGAAAGCCCTATTCTCCGCCTGACCTGCCTTTTCCTTGAATCGTACCTTCAGAACAAAAAGCAGATCGAGAAACAAACCGAAACTCTGAAGCGAGTCATCGAGGACCATGTCGATGGAATCTTAGTAGTGGATCCCGAAGGACAGGTTCTCCATTCCAACTCCGCCGCGGAACTGCTTTTCAACTTGAATCAAGAAGGCCTCCAAGGGAATCTTTTTGGCCTTCCCTTCTCCAAAGATGAAACGGTTCAAGTCGAAATCTATCGCGAGGACCTCGGGCCCGTCACAGTGGAACTCAAATCACATCGAACCGATTGGTTCGGTCGCACGGCGCACCTCCTCGTTCTCCATGATATATCGGAAAGAAAAACCGAGGAGACACGACGTCTTGTCGCCGAAATGAAAAGCAAAGATGTACAAAGGTTGAACAGTCTGGGGTTCTTAGCGGGCGGTATTGTTCATGATTTCAATAATATCCTTGGCGGGATCATGCCATTGATGGAACTCGCGCAGGAAGAAGTAGGCGAAGGCAGCTTGAAAGGGTTTATGGAACGTTCCTTCGCCGGCATGCAACGTATGAGCCACTTGGTCAAGCAGCTCCAAGACCTCACCGGTAGACGCCCAAGCGACATCACCCTGACCGATGTGAAAGAGATCTTGAGCGAGATCCATGAACTTCTGAAACCAGTCATTCCCAAGAACGTAAACTTAAAATTTGAAGCCACCGACCAAACTTTGGTCACATTAGGGGACAGCGCTGGAATCTACCAAGCCATCTTGAACATCTGCTTCAATGCCATGGATGCCATGCCCAAAGGGGGCGATCTTACCGTCCAGGCCGGATTACGCGATGTCAATGAGAAGATGCGAAAATTTCACCCCCAATACGAAAAATGCGATGAGGTCCTTACTATTTCCATCTGGGACACGGGCACTGGCATGAGCGAGGAAACGCAACGTCATATCTTCGATCCGTTCTATAGCACCAAACCTCTCGATTCGAAAAAGGGTCGAGGGCTTGGGTTGGCGATCGCATGGAAACAGATCAAAGACCATGGCGGTCATATCGATGTTTCTAGTGAATTGGGGAAGGGAACAGAGTTTGTGATTTATCTTCCCTCCGGGAGAAACGTTCAAGCAGTTTTGAATGCGAAGAAATGGAACGAGGTCACAGGCACCGAAAAACGGAAGTGGTGCCGGGACCCACGGGAGTTACTCAAGGACCGAGATGGCGTTCTCATCATCGACGATGAAGACTCTGTTGGCAAAGCATTTTCCGAGATGATCAAATACCTCGGCTACGAAGTAACCGTCACTCAGAGCGGAGAAGAAGGGCTGCGAACTTATCGAGAGAATGGGCAGGAGTTTTCTTTGGTATTGCTCGACATTTCTATGCCCGGGATGAGCGGAGAAGAAACATTCGACCGTCTCCTCGAAATCAATCCCAAGGTCAAAGTCCTATTCATTACCGGGCACAATGTAGCCACACGGGAAGACAAACTCCTTCAAAACGGAGCCGCGGGCGCAATTCAGAAACCGGTT
>JAJDBZ010000170.1 GCA_029261095.1 Candidatus Omnitrophota bacterium
TCGGTTGCATGGTTAATGGTGCCGGACTAGCGATGGCTACCATGGACATTATCAAATGGGCAGGCGGCGAACCGGCGAATTTCCTCGATGTGGGAGGCGGAGCCAGTGTCGAGAGAGTCGCGGCCGCATTCAAGATCCTGATGTCGGACCCGAATGTCAAAGTGGTATTGGTCAACATCTTCGGTGGGATTGTCCGCTGCGATCGTGTGGCAGGTGGAATCATACAAGCTCTCGAGCAAGTCAAAGTGGATGTTCCGCTCATCGTCCGTCTCGAAGGAACCAATGCCGAGGAAGCGGCTAAATTACTTGATGAGTCTCCGCTCGAGTTCTTGGTGGCAAAAGGCTTGAAAGATGCTGCAGAGAAAGTGACCGGAGCCCTCAAGAAATAATCTACCGATGAATCTCGAAGAGAGGGTCCTCCAACTTAGAACCAGATTGGGCGAGATCTGTGATGTGTCCGCCACAGTCTCCATGCTTCATTGGGATCAGCAGACTTATATGCCTCCCAAGGCGGGGGAAGGGCGGGGAAAACAGATCGCAACCCTATCCGCTTTGAGGCATCGATTGTTTACTTCTTCCGAGATGACCCACCTTTTGGAATCCTTTCGAGATGATTTGGAAAATCTCCCGGACGATTCCAGACCGTTGGTTGAAGTCACCCTCTACGATTTTGACCGGGACGCCAAGCTTCCCGAAGACTTTGTTCAAGAGCTGGCCCAATCCGAAAGCAACGCCTTCGAGGCTTGGGTACAGGCACATGAGCGGTCGGAATATTCGATCTTCCAGCCTCATCTCGAAAAACTGGTCGACCTTCAAAAAAGAAAGACCGACTATTTGGGGTTTGAGGGAGAATCCTATAACGCGCTCTTAGAGGGTTATGAGCGTGGGATGACCACGGAGAGAGTGTCAGCGGTCTTTCAGGAAATCGGTCATGCTCAGTCGGAATTGGTTCAAGCGATTTCAGAAACAGAGCCACCTTCCTATCATTGGTTGGCACAGGTTTGGAAGCAACAAAACCAATGGGATTTCGGAATGAAGGTCCTGTCGGATATCGGGTACAACTTCAGTTCCGGTCGACAGGATCTTTCGGCTCACCCATTCACCACAACATTTGGCCCGCAAGATGTGCGAGTCACCACAAGGGTGCATGAAGACGACCTTTTCTCGGCGTTAATGTCGACTCTGCATGAAGGGGGTCATGCGCTCTATGAGCAAGGGTTCGAGGAAGCGGATGAACGAACTTTTCTTGCCGAAGCGGCTTCCCTTGGAATCCACGAGTCCCAGTCGCGCATGTGGGAAAATATGATAGGCCGAAGCCTCCCATTTTGGGAACATTACCTTCTCTACTTTAGGCAATCTTTCCCAGGTCAACTCGACTCAGTGGATGCCATCGATGTTTATAAGGCGATCAATCGAGTCGAGAGATCTTTGATTAGGGTTGAGGCTGATGAATGCACCTATAACTTGCATGTGATCCTCCGATTCGAACTCGAGCGGGAGATGCTCTCTGGGAACCTGAAACCACGCGACCTCCCAGAAGCATGGAATGCCAAGATCGAGAAGTATCTCGGCATCCCCGTTCCAGACGATGCAAATGGGTGCCTCCAGGATGTTCACTGGTCGAGCGCATCGTTTGGGTATTTTCCGACCTATGCCTTAGGAAACCTTTATGCCGCTCAGTTGTTCGAGAAGATCCTGGAGGAGATCCCGGATTTTTGGAGTCATATCGAGAGCGGCGATTTTAAACCTTTGCTGAGTTGGTTGAGGGATCGTGTACATCGCCACGGCAGACGCTTGACCACTCCCGAAATCATTCAACAAGCGACCGGTTCCGAATTAGAGAGCCAGCCGTACATCAACTACTTGAAGAATAAATACGAGCCCCTATACGGGATTTCGGAAAATCCATCAATTGCAACCCTATCTCCGAGTGAGGGAGTAGGGATTTCAACCAGAGGTTCAAATTAGAGGAGTGAAACGATGAGTGTCTTACTAGATGAAAAATCACGTGTGGTCGTGCAAGGCTTTACCGGCAAGGAAGGAACCTTCCATGCTGAGCAATGCATTGAATACGGCACCAACATCGTCGCGGGTGTGACCCCTGGTAAGGGAGGACAAACACACCTCGACCGCCCTGTCTTCGACACTGTCCATGAAGCGGTGAAAAAAGAAGGGGCGGATGTTTCTCTCCTCTTCGTTCCTCCCCCGGTGGCGGCGGATGCGATACTGGAATGCCGCGATGCCGGAATACCACTGGCAATTGTGATTACAGAGGGGATTCCCACTTTGGACATGGCGAAAGTTAATGCCGCATATGAGGGATTCGAAGGCCGTTGGGTCGGACCGAACTGCCCCGGAGTCATTTCTCCTGGAAAAGCGAAAGCGGGGATCATGCCTGGATTCATCCACAAGCAGGGAAGCGTCGGGATTGTCTCTCGATCCGGTACCCTGACTTATGAAGCGGTCAAGCAGACGACTGATATCGGATGTGGCCAGTCCACCTGTATTGGGATCGGCGGCGATCCGGTCATTGGAACCCGGTTCATCGATGCGCTCGAACTCTTTGCCAGTGACGATCAAACCGAGGCGGTTGTCATGATTGGCGAGATCGGAGGCGAAGACGAGGAGAACGCGGCCGCCTGGATCAAAGAGACCGGATTCTCGAAACCGGTCATTGGGTTCATCGCCGGTCGGACAGCACCTCCAGGCAGAAGAATGGGGCACGCCGGAGCAATCATCGCTGGTGGAAAGGGAACCGCCGATGCGAAGATGGAGGCGATGACTGCGGCAGGAATCCATGTGTGCGAGACGCCGGCGGTCATTGGCGAAAAGGTCAAAGAAGCGTTAACCTAGTGGTTGAGAGTGTGATGCACTATTGAAACGGAACAGAGAAAAAGGAGAACGAATTTTAGTCTTCCGTGCCACAGATTAAATCGCCAGCATACCATTTTCCGGATCGCTCCGGTCCCAAAGAATTAGGAACCCCTTTTCAAAGAATTGTGGTCGCCCAACTTCTTGCCCCTGATGTTCCTCCACTCGAAGCCGAGGACCGCTTGGAAGAAATCACTCGATTGGTTGAAACCATGGAAGGTGAGGTCGTTGGGAATATTTCCCAACGCAAGAAGATTCCCCACCGCGAATTCTGTTTTGGACCTGGAAAGGCGGAAGTAATCGGAAAACTTTGCGAAGAGGTTGAGGCCGATACCGTTGTTTTTGATGCTGCCCTCTCGCCCACTCAGATCTCTAACCTGGAATACGAAACTGGATCTCATGTCATGGACAGGACCGAGCTCATTCTGGAGATCTTCGCCCGCCGAGCGAAATCATCCGAAGCCAAACTGCAGGTGGAACTCGCCTATCTCGATTATATCCATCCCAAAATGGGGAAGGACAAACAACCACGGGCCTACCGCGGCGGCGTCCGTGGGTTCGCTGAATCTTCACTTGATAAGAAGATTCGAGCGGCTCGCTCACGGGCCGATGTGGTGCGAAAAAAAATCGACAAACTCATTAAACAGAAAGAAGGCCGGATCAAACACCGCGATGATCGTCCGACAGTCGCTCTGGTGGGCTACACAAATGCGGGGAAGAGCACACTTCTTAACTCTCTCTCATCGGGTGACGATGTCTACGCCGACGATCGATTGTTCGCAACTCTCGACACAACGACACGTCGAGTCTTTCTCAACCAAGAGAAATCTGCGTTGGTTAGCGACACTGTAGGTTTCATCCGTCGTCTGCCCCACGAACTTGTTGCAAGTTTTCACTCTACTTTAGCTGAGGCGCTTTCCGCTAAGTTATTGGTCCATGTCGCAGATGCCTCGTCTCCGATTCTTCGGCATCAAATGGAGGCGGTTGAACAGACCCTTCAGGAACTCGGAGCAGGAGATCGAAACCTTCTTCTAGTGTTCAACAAGGTGGATGCAACTGGGAGAGAAGAACTCGATTACCTGAATGATCGGTATCCAGATGCGGTCATGGTTTCCGCCAAGAAAAAAACTGGATTTGACCAACTACGAGAATCATTTCTTCAGCGTCTCTAACCCATATGCGCAATTCCCGGTTTTGCCAAACCCAACCCGATTGACCCAACTGACTGCAGCCACGAACAGATAATCCCTATCTGGTGTAATTTTACCTGATATATTTTTGCATTTTTCTTTTGACATTTATTTGCGTGGTGATTATATTCCCTTTTCTAGTGATAGGAATCGACCACCCTTTCGCTCGTCATTGGTCTTGGATTTCCTGTGTTCGCCATGCTTCTCGCCAAGGAGGTTTAAAATGTCACCCAGAGAGTTTCGGACATTCTTGCGTAGAATTAGATTTCGCCGAGGACCTGGCCGCGAGGCATTCACTCTGATCGAACTCCTGGTGGTGATCGCCATCATCGCCATCTTGATCGGGCTTCTTCTCCCCGCTGTACAAAAAGTCCGAGAAGCAGCCGCTCGGTCGACCTGTTCGAATAATCTCAAACAAATAGGGATCGCACTCCACAATTACCATGACGCGAACAGCGTTTTTCCAACCTCCCTCGCGGCAATCTTGCCCCAGTTGGAACAACAGAACCTTCGAAATGGGATGGAGCAGGGCTACAAATTCTATCTCCGTCACCGAGAAGATGACAACAAAGGTGGATTGGCTGCGGGTGTCGACCTGGTTGGAGAACCTGTCGTTCCGGGGATCACCGGTGGCGAAACAGTTGTCCTCCACTTGATTGGCGGCGATCGTAATTTTGAACAGGAAACGATCTTTGAAACCGACGGAGCGAAAGAGAACCGGGAGCGAATGTTCAGTCAACTGAATGAGCTGTTTGTTAAATCATTCGAAATCCATTTTGGGGCAGGCCTCCCTGGAGGGTTGACTCGATGTGAAGTCCATGATGTTCCCGATGACAACAATTATTTGGGGGTAGGCCCAACCTTGGCCAGGATGGCAGCTGTCGATGGAACCGCAGGGATTTCTTGGACGGATTTGAGCCAGTATGGCGAGGGCGGCGAGGACTACCAAAAAGTCCGGGACGAGGCTCTCTTCGACATCATGCAGTTTGGAATGCATGGGGATGAAAACCCCGCGCTGTTGTTGCCTGATATTTTACCGGCGGATTATGCCCAATTCTCCTCCGCCTTATGCCAGGATTACGAGATAGGATCGCATGTAGTTGGAACTGCTCAGATCCACGGGATTGGTGGAACCATGGAGGTTCTCAGTTTCAGTTCGGCGATTTTCAACCCACTCGATACCGCTTCGGGACTTCCAACTGGAAAGAGGCAGCATAAGCCCTTCCAATTCACCAAGAGAATGGATAATACCACAACAGAGCTTGTGCAACTCGCATGTACTGCGGGGACTGTGGACAGTGTTAGTATTGAACTGACCTCAAGTCCTGCGGTGGTTCCAAAAACCTTGGTGGAGTTAGGGGAACTCGGTCGAACAATTTATACGATTGTATTGAACGATGTGAAGATTCTTGGCATCCAAATGGGTGCGATCAGTAAGCCTGAAACAGAAGCGGTTGAAGAGGTGATGGTCGATTATGGAGAAATCATATACATGATCCAAACTATCGATGCCTCGGGAAACCCAATCGGTAGTGAAACCATTAGATGCGTCAATGAAGATTTCGTTTCTTCGCCATAGCGATTCGCTTCTATAGTCGCCAGATGTGGGCGGTCGTGGTTTCATGGTGCGGTATAAAGTGAGAGAGTCATGCAAGGAGGAAGGTTCGTCATGAATAAAATTCTCGGTCTAAATGCAATAACGGTAATCATTTTCTTGGTAATAGTTTTAGGACTTACCCTCTCGACTGCTTCGGATGCCAGGATATTTGCTCGAGTCCCGAGTGTCGCCCCTGATGAAATCGAAATTCTTTCCTGGAGCTGGGGAGAGACCAACGATTCTGGCCAAGAGGGCGCCATCGTGAATGATTTTACTATTGTCTTGCCGACTGGAATTGCGAGCCTGAAACTCTTCGAGCATTTTTGTAATGGCACCTCACCCGGTGATTTCTCGATCACCACCATTGTTGGGGAGGACCCCTCATCCGCGGGTGACCAACGC
>JAJDBZ010000018.1 GCA_029261095.1 Candidatus Omnitrophota bacterium
TCATGAACGGGCCATGGAGGGTGGTGTGCGTGGTTCCTCCGAATTCGGGTTTTGTATTCCCCGAGGATTCCCTCCGTGGCACCCTGATCAGGACCGGTGGCTTGTCAAGCGACGATCGGACCGCCGTGCATCGACCCTATTTCACCGGATTCTCGCGACATTCGCTGGTCGGAGAGACGGAATGGTTCAGAGGCCAATTGGAACTGCGTCGGATTGTCATTCAACAGGATAAGTAGGAGAGACAAGGTGGTCCCGCCGACGCTTGACAAGTACAGACGGTCTCGATTTGTGGACTCCGGGACAATATTCGCGAAAACACTGGCAATTCCCGTTGAGCCGATTCGGACATTCGACAAGTGAGTAAAGTCATGAAGCTCCTTTCGGCCGATCCTACTCGCCTTATCATCAAGCCGTCTCCGTTGGGAATCGTTGAAGCCTCCGGGTTTACCGCCGAGCATATCGAGAAGCACTCGATTTTCTTCACGCTGATAATCAATCACGGCATTCTGATGTCGGTTCAGCCAACCTGCGACCATGGCAATGAGGAACTGGAATTGTGGATTCATCGATCCACATTCAACCTGCGCAACGCCTTTGAAATCAATGACAATAACGGACGGCTGAATAAACTGGCCCCACAGGAATTGACAGGATTACCATTCTCGCATCCAGGCGACTCTCCAGGATAGCCCCGGTCAGGCAGGTATCAGCTTCCAGTGTGTGTCGCGCTGGACGGATGAGCAGGGTCAGGAAGAAGCAGTCGTCGAAATGACCGTGTGCACCGAACGCGGGGGCATCTTGAGTTCTCGCGGTATCTGGCGAATTCTCATTCCTTCCTGCTTCAGGTTCATGATCCGCGTCTTCACTTTGTCAGGAATCGTGGTTCGTGCCAGTTTCCCCCCTCGAGCGTTGCCGCCTTCAGACCGGCAGTTACTCGTTTGCGGATGGTTTCCTTCTCAAATTCGGCGACCGCCACGAGAACATTCAACTGTAGTCGAGCCGCGGGGTTGCTCTCGCTCGTGTCGATGCCTTGAGACGGCACAAAAAGTGCAACCTGATGACTGTCGAACTCCTATATCGGTAGTTCCGAATATGTGTCATTATTTCCAACGGGGACCACTAGCCCGACTTTCACGATTCGGAGAGTAGAGATTCAGAAACCCGAGTAAACTTGGATTTTTTTCTGTTAGGTCTTCCCCACAGGCCGGTTTTCTTCAGTTTAGATTCAGTTTAGATTTTGACCGATTTATCCGTTTCGATTCGAGGCGGAGGTTGCTCGGGCAGTTCCATTCCCATTCTTGCCAACAGGAGTTTCAAATCTTTGTCGGGTTGGGTAAACCGCGGCATCACCAATCGACGACTCTCCTGGTCTTTGATTGGAAAATGCACGTCCAGCATCTGCACGGCCGCAAATTTTTCCAACACTGCCCGCGGAGTCAGCCCGCCCGCCAGAGTTCTGAGCTTGCCCCGCAGAGCCACATGCAGGCAGTACGCCAGAAAACTGATGAAGATGTGGGCTTCGATTCGTTTCTCGAGTTGATGGTGGATCGGTCGGATCGACAGGTCACCTTTGAGAGTTTTAAAGCTTTCCTCGATTTCGGTCAGCCCGATGTATTGTCGCCACAGTTGTTCGGTCGGCATCTTGTCGGGCACGAAGGCTCGCAGGAGGTATTGGCCTTCGCGCCGAAAGGTGCGTCGGAGTTTCCGGGTATCGAGCTTGAAACTGAAGGTGTCCTGGTTGACCGGTTCTTCGGATTCGGGCGTTTGGATTTGAACCAGCCACCAAGCCCGGCCGGCATCTTTTTTGGCGGCCCCGAGACGCATCAATAATTCATCGCGAGTCTGCTTCTTCACCTCTTTGATTTCCAGAAGCCGGTTCCAGAGCCGCTTCAAACGTTGGCGACGCATGGCTCGCTCCTTGTTCATCCGCTGGGCGCTGCGGGCCAGCACGTAGATTTCCCGCGACTCTTCGATCTGTTTGACCTCCACCCCTTGCCTGACCTGTTGCCAGTCTTTCTGGAGAAAGCGTTTTTCGTACTTGCTCAACCGGCCTTTGGGCGTGCCCACCAGATAATGGACCGGGGGATCGGAGGCGCGCATCTGCTCCAACACTTCCTCGGTGGGAATGCCGCGGTCCATCACCCAGATGCGTCGAGCCTTGCCGTAGAGTCCTTCGATTTTATCCAGGAAACCGCGCAGGGTCTGCTTGTCCTGAGTGTTGCCGGCCATCACTTCATACGCCAGCGGGTAGCCATCGGAGGTGACCACCAACGCGATGACCACCTGCACACAGTCCGAACGTTTGTCGCGACTGTACCCGAACTGGCGTTTGTCTCCTTCTGAAAAAGGAGGATCGCTTTCAAAGTAGGTGCTGGTCAAATCGTAGAGCAGCACTTCCAGATCCGCGTCAAAGAGATTTTTCCAGCGTTGTTGGAGGTGCGTGAATAACCCTTCCTTATGCCGGAGCAATTGATCGTGACAGTGGTAGAGCGCATTCTTGGGCACGACCTCTTTTTCCAGATCCAACAGATCGCTCAAGGCCGTTTGTCGATACCAGTGCCGATGGACAAACCATTCGCTGCCCGGCGCAATGAAACGATTGCAGACGAGCAACTGCAGAATCTTATACCACTGTGTCCCCTTGCGACTGGGAGGAAGCAAGGGGATGAAAAAACGATCCAACTCCAGCAGATCCCACAGTTTCAAAGTCAGCCAACAGGCTCCCCATTGACGCGGGCGGTGAAGTTCAAAGCGGCTCAGATCAATGTTTAGAGAACAGACCTCCTGAGGGAATTGAGCCGGAGCGCTTCGATCACTGGGGAACAGAGCGATTTGCTGTGGAGTTTCCGCGCCGGATTCAAAGGCCTCGATAATGCGACACCAACCCGCCTTCTGAGCGTCATTGACTTCTCCCAGGTAAAGCACCTGGCGTTTGGCGCTGAGGCCATTGGCCAGACGATAACTTTCCACGATACTCCAGTATCGATGGAGTTTGCCATCCTTCCTGCGTTTGTGGCATTTGAGATACATAAGCCACAAGTCTATCAGACCGTAAGGACGGCAGTAAACGGGGTAGGTCTGCCCCACAAGCCAATCGGAGATCGAATTCCGGAAAACCGACCTTAAAACGCCGATTTTCGGGCTGAAACGGCATGAGTCTCAAAGAAATAAGCTGAAAAAAAGTTCAAATCGCCGCGAATCGTGAAAGTCGGGCTAGGACCAACAGTCCATTCACAGTTCGCGGCGCGCAATCCGCGCAACGGAATTCGCTCGCTGATTGCGGCGTATCGAGCCCGGAGACAAACCG